>CAYYNJ010000017.1:0-2993 GCA_964472775.1 uncultured Spirochaetaceae bacterium | reverse complement strand
GATGCCCTTGCCCCGGTCCAGCTCCAGGATCCATCCCGCCACGTTATCTAAAAAGTACCGATCATGGGTTACGGCGATGACCGTTCCCTCGTACCGCTGCAGGTGCTGTTCCAGCCACGCCACCGATTCGGCGTCCAGATGGTTGGTAGGCTCATCTAAAAGGAGGATGTCCGGTTTCTTCAAGAGAAGGCGGCAGAGGGCCACCCGCCGCTTCTCTCCGCCCGAAAGGACCCGCACCTGGGCGTCCTCGGGGGGACAGCGCAGGGCATCCATGGCCATGGCGAGGCGGGAATCCAAATCCCAGGCATCCAGGTCATCCAGTTTTTCCTGAACCTTCCCCTGCCTGGTTAAAAGGGCATTCATCTCGTCGTCCCCCATGGGCTCGCCGAACTTCTCGTTAATTTCATCGTATTCTCTCAGAAGGTCCACCGTTTCCTGAACCCCCTGTTCCACGATCTCCCGGACCGTGGCATCCGCATCCACCAGGGGTTCCTGCTCCAAATACCCAATGGTGTACCCCTCGGAGAGGATGGTCTCGCCGTTGAAATCCTTGTCCACCCCGGCCAAAATTTTAAGGAGGGAACTTTTACCCGAACCGTTGAGCCCCAGGACACCGATCTTCGCCCCGTAAAAATACGAGAGGGAAATGTCCTGGAGAACCTTCTTCTGTCCATGGGCCTTGGAAACCCGGACCATGGAGTATATGATCTTGTCTGCTTCTTGTTGTGCCATGGGTGTATTGTAAGGAAAAAGGGGCGGCGGCTCAAGAGAGGCGGCGTACCATTAGGGACAAACCATGATACACTGGGAACGGGAGGCGAAAATGATCTACTGCTTCGGAGACAGCATCACCGCCGGGGTTCCCGGGGTATCCTACTGCGATTTTCTCAAAAAAAACGGCCAGCAGGTTTACCAGGACGGTGTCGGCGGCGACACGACGGCGGGGCTGCTGGAACGGCTCATCACATACCGGAACCATGCGGCTCCGGAGAAACCGGTCTTTGTCTTCGAGATAGGCACCAACGATATCCTGCTTCCCTTTCTGGAAACCTATTCGGAAAGCTGGCAAAGGACCATCCGGGGCATCCGCCGGAAGGGACGGATCATCGCCGCCGACCGGGACGAATTCTTAGGTACCTACAAAAAAATTCTCAAAGAAATCGGGCCCGCTCCGGCCCTGGCGGTCAGCATCCCCTGCATCGGAGAAGACCTGGAAAACGAACCGAACAGCACCGTAGATGACTACAACCGGGGGCTTGAAAAACTGTGCACCCGGCACGGGAAAACCTTCATCGACTTCAACCGCCGTCAGAAAGAGATCATCCGCGCCTCCGGGTTAGAAGCCCCCCAATTCATCAGTAAAAACAGCGGCCGCATGATAGCCGATGTCATCTTCACCCGACAGTCCGGCGGAGCCGACAAGTTGAGTGAAAAAAGAAACCTTGCGGTCACCATGGACGGAGTTCATCTGAACCGCCGGGGGGCCGAAGTACTGGCAGAGATGATTCAAGAGAAAATCAGCGTCAAGGCCTTTTGATAAGAGGAAAAATCATGGACTTTATCAATACAGAAAACCCCTGGTACAAAATCTCTTCCGACGATTACGAAAGCCACATGTCCCACGCTTCGGTGAGACAGCTTCAGCTTCTGGGACAAATTTTCTCTGAGCAATACCACGATTACCCCCGAAAGAACCTGGTCTACCTGGGGGTGTGTACGGGGAACGGCCTGGAACACGTCGATCCAAAACAGACGAAAACCGTTTGGGGCATCGATGTGAATGAGGAGTTCCTCTCGGTTTGCGCCGGCCGGCACGGTACGAGAATTCGAGACTTGAGACTCGAAAAGGCGGATATCAACCACACGTGGTTCGAAGCCCATGATGTGGACCTGATCATCGCCAACCTGGTGCTGGAGTACATCGATACAGCACGTTTCTTCCGGCAGATTGATAAAATTGCCGGAAAACAGACCGTGACCTCCCTGGTCATTCAGGAGAACAAAAACATTCCCGCCGTCACCCCCTCGGGGACAACAGCCCTGCAGGTACTTTCGGGGTTTCACAGGGAGGTGAATCGGCCGGACCTTGAAAACGAGATCGCCTCAGGAGGCTTCCGGATCATCAAGAAAAAAACCTACCGGACCTCTGGCGGCAAGGATTTTGTCCGGGTAGATTTTAAGAGAGCCGCAGCTAAATAATCCCTTCCCCGGTCGTTTCCCCGGGAGAATCCCCAGGGGCAGGTAATTTACGGTTTTCTGACAGAATACTAAGATAAGCCGTACCGCGAGAGGAGGCCCGTGGTCAGCAAAAAGGCTTCACCATACATGGCCGCATAGATTCCCCACACGCCCCGAGAGAACCGGTGAGAAGCTCCCCCTCCTGGCAAATCAAACTTTCGCGGATATGAATTTTTACCTTACGATTCTGTAAGCAATAACCGGTTCAAAACCGGTCGATACCCCCCATTTGCTCCCTCGTCTCCCCACCTTCACGGCCCGCCCTCCCCGGTGCTTCTCCAACGGATAAAAAATCCCGCCCCGGGACGGGGCGGGCCGCTGGAATCGGTGCTTTTATCTTTTTAGAGTATCCGGCCCATGGCTTTCAGCTCTTCGATGGTCAGCCCCCGGCGTCCCCGGGCTTCCCGGATTTCTCTTTCCCGGCGTTCCCGGGCATAGGTCTCCCCATCATCCCGGCCGATTTCGTCGATAAAGACCTCCCGCCTCTCCCGGGAAGATTTGATGATGGCCAGGGCGATCTTCAGGATCTCCCGGGCCTCTTCCCCCGACAGCAGGGGGGCTTCCCGGCCCTGGATGGCGGCGATAAAGTTATGGGTGGCGTATTTGAACCCCGCCGACCAGTCCGATTCCAGGTCGTCGTAGTGGGTCCAGCCGCGCCCGTTGAAATGGCTCAGCACAGGCCCGGTCCTCAGTTTTCCCGTACAGCGGTTCACTAAAATGATCCCCTTGGATCCGGTGATTTCAAACCATTCATC
>CAYYNJ010000016.1:11162-20216 GCA_964472775.1 uncultured Spirochaetaceae bacterium | reverse complement strand
AATGGCCACAACCTTAACCGGTCTTCCGGCGATGCCGCCGGCGGCGTTAATCTCTTCGGCGGCCTTATCGGCGCCCCACTGCAGGTAACCGCCGATACTGGCGATAGGTCCGGTCAGAACGTTAAGAAAGGGAATCTCCCATTCGTCCACGACCACGCCGCCCGTACTGGCACCGCTTTCCTGGGTCCCTTCGGCCCAAAGACAAAGGGAAAACGAAAGCATCCATACCAAAATCAAGCTGATTTTCTTCATCATCACTCCTCCTAATTTTTCAAACCGCCGCCCCTCGGAACGGCGATAAGTATACTATAACGTATCCTGCGCCTTTTTAAAGAGTATCTTGCGAATTCTCTTATTAACTTTTGATAAAAAAGGCCGGGTAATAAAGCCTTCCGGCTTCACCACCAGGACGGCGATCAAAAGGACACCGTAGATAACGATCTTCCAGGACTGTACCGATTCGGGAAGAATCAGGGGAAGTCCCCAGAGAAGAGGCGCAGCGACCAGGACACCCCATAGGGTGGTATAACCTCCCACGAAAAGCATGGTCATACAGACACCGATGAGATGAAAGGTAAAATGGTTGGGAGAAATAGCCCTCATGATAAAAAGGTACATCACCCCCGACATCCCGCCGATGGCACTGCCAAAGGTCTGCAAGAACATGCCCATCTTCTTCACATTAACCCCGAAGGTCGTAGCCAGTTCCCGGTCGATGAAGATCGACGAGGCGGCCCGGCCTAACCGGGACCGGTCCATCCGGTAGATCAGATATCCCACCAGAAGAACCAAAAGGTAAACGATAATCAGGATGGCATGCCTGTTATCCGCACTGGTGCCGTCGATAATCTTGGGTATGCTGAAGATTCCCAGGGGCCCGCCCAAGGCTTCGGTATTCTCAATGACGGTCTTGGTTAGATAGATCAGGGTAAAACCCACGATAACCACGGCGAAACAGGGAGCATCACCGATGGCAAAGGAAACGATCCAGCCTATCAGGGCCCCCAACAAGGTTCCCGTCACCAAAACGAGCCAGAAGGGCCAACCCCAGCTGAGGGTGGCGACGGCGGCAAAGTAGGCCGAAATAGCCATATTGGCAACGGTCATAAAATGAAGCTGCCCCATCCTGTAGGGGATGTAAATGGCCCAGCTCATGAGTATGTAGATGGCGGTGATAGCCAAAAAATAGAAGAGTGTTAATGACAACGCCTTCCTCCTGTTAAAGTTTTGAACCGAAGATGCCCTTCGGTTTGACCAAAATGGCCACAAGCATGATTCCAAAGGCCACCGCATTGGACCAGGACCCTGCCCAGTATCCCTGAATGATGGCTTCCACCACTCCCAAAAGCAATCCGATGACCAATCCGCCGTGAAGATTCCCCAATCCGGCGATGATGGACACCGCCAGAACCTTATGTCCCAGCTGGTCTCCCAGCCCCGGAGAAGCGGATCCCAACAGAATCGCCATGAGGACTGCGGTAACCCCGCCTAACAGCCCCGTGAGGGCATAGCTTAACAGTCCCGTCTTAAGAAGAGGAATTCCCACCAGCTTGGCGCCGTCGGGATTTTCCGCAATGGCCCTAAAGGCCCGGCCGTGTTTAGTCTTATACAGAATCCAAAACAAGCCAAGCACCGCCACAACCCCCACGCTCAAGGTAAGTACCTGCCCGAAGGAGATGCTTACCAATCCCAGGTTTAACAGGGCGCCCCGGCCGGCCCCGGTAAAGTTATCGGGAAAAGCGATGGGAAAACCGTGATTGATACTGTGGCTGAGATAATCGGTGATAACCATACCAATTCCCATGGAGATAACCATGGTGGCGTTGATATCCACGGAACCGCGCTTTTTCATGATGTGCTGAAAAAGCGGCGCCGTGGCCATGTTGATAAGGATGGCCGAAACCACACTGGCCAGAAGGCTGAGGATGACATTTCCCCCGGTAATCTGCAGCATCACCCATGCCATATACATGGAAAATACCACCACCACCGGAAAAGAAAAGTGGATGATCATGGCCACCAGCAGCAGCAGGTTAAACCCGGTAACTAACAGTACGTAGATACTGCCGATGGAGAGGCCGTTAAAAATTTGTGCAATTAATACTTCCATAATACCTCTTAGGCTCCCAAATATGCTTCGGCGATGGAGGAATCTTTCAGTAGTTCCTCGGCGGTGCCCTCTTTGATGATATTTCCCGTTTCCAGCACATATCCCCGATGGGCCAGTTTCAGCGCCTTGTAGACATTCTGTTCCGAAAGAAGAATGGAATACCCTTCCTTATTCAAATTAACCAGAATCTCGAAGATGTCATTGACAATGATAGGAGCCAGCCCGATGGACGGCTCATCCACCAGAATCATCTCAGGATCCGACATGAGCGCCCGGGCGATGGCCAGCATCTGACGCTCGCCCCCGCTGAGGGTTCCCGCCACCTGTTCTTTCCGATCCCCCAGAACGGGAAAAGCGTCAAAGACTAGTTTGAGTTTTTCCGACGCCTGCTTTAGGGTGTGGTGTGCCCCCAAAAGCAGGTTATCCAGCACCTTCAAGGTGGCAAAGACCCCCCGGCCTTCCGGAACGAGATAAATGCCCGAACGGACGTTTCTATCCACCGGCGAATCGGTGATATCCTTGCCTTTAAAGGTGATATTCCCCCCCTTAGGCTGATTTACCCCTAAGATCGATTCCATAAGAGTCGTTTTCCCCGCACCATTTGCTCCGATGAGGACCACAATCTCCCCCTTCCGGATATTCAAGGACACCCCTTTCAGGGCGTTGACATGGCCGTAGGAAACTTCCAAGTTGCTCACACTCAAAAGAAAATCATTCTGCCCCAAGATATGCCTCCAGTACTCTCTGATCTTTCTGGACCTCGCCGGGGGTGCCTTCACTGATGAGGTCGCCGAAATTCAGCACCGTCACCCATTCCGCCACTCCCATGAGCATTTTCATATCGTGGCTTACCACCACCACCGAAATCCCCATCTCTTTAATCCGGCGTATCAAGGTTCCCACCATGTCGGTTTCTTTGGGACCCATGCCTGAGGCCGGTTCATCAAGAAGAAGAAGCCGGGGACGCGACACCAAGGCTCGGGCAATTTGAACGAACTGCCGCTCCGCCCAGACAAGATCCGCTGCCCAGCGCTCAGCGGAACCGGCCATGCCGACTAAATCCAGAGCTTCCCTGGCTTTATCCCTCAGGTCCATCTCAATCTTTGATTTTTTCAGGGGATGGGAAAAGAAGGTATCCTTCACATCTTTACCGGTAAAATCAAAGATCCCGCACATCACGTTTTCTTCCACCGTAAGGGAGGGCACGAGCTTGCCGGCTTGAAAGGTCCTCCGGATCCCCTTGTTCGCGATAGCATTGGCAGGAAGACCTGAGATCTTCTCACCTTCTAGAAAAATCTGTCCTTCCGTAAGAGGGAGCAACCCGGTAATACAATTGAAGAGGGTGGTCTTACCCGAACCGTTTGGTCCGATAATGCCATGGATCCTCCCTTCCTGTATTTCAAAAGTCACCCCTTTCAAGGCTTTTAAACCGCCGAAGGACTTGCTCAACCCTTCTATTCTCAACATAGGCTCTCATCCTTTAAAATATCTATAATTAATCCAATAACCTTAATACGAAGGTATAGACATTCTAAGACGGTTTTTCCAGGAAGTCAAGAAAAGTATATTTTTGAGTTATTTTATATTTCTATTGTTTTATACTTTTTATCTTATTTAGGTATACCTAATCAGATTAGCCCATTACGATAATTTTGGACCTATAAAATAACCAAAGTACTATAAATGTCCAATATTCTTTGACATATGGGCATTTATAGTTTAATCTCTTATCCAGTTTGATCTGAAAGAGATGTTTGTTAAGGAGGATTTCTCTATGACTCGGTCCACCGAAAAGACCACAGAGGACAGCAGGAAGGCATACCTGTCCGAAGCTGTCCCCCCCTTCACCATCACCACGGCGATGGAAGAAGCTTCACGGTGCCTTCTCTGTCTTGACGCACCCTGCAGCCAAGACTGCCCCGCCGGTACCAATCCCGGGGATTTTATCCGTTCCATTAGGTTTCGGAATTACAAAGGCGCGGCGGCGATTATCCGCAGCAATAATATTCTCGGCGGCATCTGCGGCCGTGTATGCCCCGTTGAAAGACTTTGTGAGCAAGCCTGTTCCCGTACCGGTATCGATAAGCCGATCCAAATAGGCCGGCTTCAGCGGTTTGCCACGGACTACGAAAAAGCCACGGGCCTTCAGGTACTTGAAGCACCTCCGGCCACCAAGGACAAGGTAGCCATGGTGGGCGCCGGTCCCGCTTCTCTAGCCTGTGCGGCTGACCTGGCCATGCGGGGCTACAAAGTCACCATCTTCGAAGAAAAGCCGAAAGCCGGCGGAGTCCTGACCTACGGTATTGTTCCCGCCCGGCTTCCCCAGTATGTGGTGGATGAAGAAATTGAATACGTCACCAAATTAGGGGTTGAAATCAAACTCAACACCAAAGTCGGCAAGGACGTCACCCTGGACGGTCTTAAGAAAGAGGGTTTCAAGGCCTTTTTTGTGGGTGTGGGAAATCAAGCCCCCATGATAGTGGACGTCCCCGGTAAAGACCTTAAGGGTGTCACCAATGCGGTGGACTACCTCGCGGCGGCAAAACCCACCGATGGAAACATGGATCCCGGCAAAAAAGTCGTTGTCATCGGCGGCGGAGACGTGGCCATGGACTGTGCCACCACCGCCCGGCTCTTGGGCGCTGAACGGGTCATGATCCTCTACCGGAGAACCCGCGAAGAGGCTCCTGCTAATAAAGAAGAGCTGGGATACATAGAGCAATTGGGTGTTCAGTTCTTCTACGGTTTTAAACCCCTCGAGATTGTTGGAAAAGACGGCAAAGTTTCTTCCATTAAAGGGGTCGGATTTCGTGACGGTTCCACCATTGAACTAGAAGCCGACACCATCGTCTTTGCGGTGGGACAGAAACCCGATCCTTCGGTCCGCAGCCTCGGTGATCTCGAGTTTACCGAGAAGAACGCCGTTGTGGCGGATGAAGAAAAAGACTGCCGGACCAGTGTTCCCTACATTTTCGCAGGCGGTGACGTCGTTAACGGCGGAAAGACCGTTGTCCACGCCGTAAAAGTCGGAAAAATCGCCGCCGAAAACATTGACAAGTACCTGACCGAGGAGGCGAAATAATGGCCAAATTACCCGATCTTTCCATAGATTTCTGCGGATTCAAATGTGAGAACCCTTTCTTCCTCTCCTCCTCCCCCGTGGCGGCCACCTACGATATGTGTGCTAAATTTCTGGAAGCCGGCGGTGGCGGAGTGGTTTTCAAAACCATTGGAACCTACATTCCCGATGAATGTTCCCCCCGTTTTGATGCCACCAAAAAAGAAGGCAAGCCCTTTATCGGCTTCAAGACCATGGAGCAGATCTCAGACCAGCCCTACGAAGCGAACCTGCATTTCTTGAGAAAACTGAAAAAAGACTTTCCCGAGAAGTGTCTCATCGTCTCTATCATGGGGATGAACGAAGAGGACTGGACCCGGTTGGCAAAAGACGTAACCGAAGCGGGTGCGGATATTATCGAATGCAACTTCTCCTGTCCCCAGATGACCCAGGAAAACATGGGTTCCGACGTGGGAGCCAACCTGGAACTTATCGACAAATTCACCAAGGCGACCCTGAAGGGTACCAACGTTCCGGTGATGCTTAAGATGACTCCCAACATTGAAAAAATGGAAGTCCCCGCTAAAGCGGCCATCGCCGCCGGAGGACACGCCATTGCCGCCATTAATACGGTTAAATCGATCACCGCCGTTGATTTAGACAAGTTTGCCCCCCTTCCCGTGGTAAATGGTAAATCCTCTGTCTCCGGCTACTCCGGTGCGGCGGTTAAACCCATGGCCCTGCGGTTCATCGCCAACATGAAACAGGAGCCCGAGCTGAGAGACATTCCTGTTTCCGGCATCGGCGGGATTGAAACCTGGCAGGACTGTGCAGAATTCCTTCTTTTGGGATGTACCAACCTTCAGTTCACCACCTCCATCATGCAGTACGGCTACCGGATCGTGGAAGACATGATCACCGGCCTTCAGTACTGGATGCAGGAAAAGGGCTTTGAAAAAATCGATGATTTTGTCGGTTTGGCCCTGTCCAACGTGGTGCCCGCCGAAGAAATCGAAAGGGATTTCAAGGTTTATCCTAAAATCGATTACGATAAATGTGTCGGCTGCGGCCGGTGCTACATCTCTTGCTACGACGGGGCCCACCAGGCCATCGATTGGGATCCCCAGGAGAGAAAAGTCACCATCGATGAGGATAAGTGCGTGGGATGTCAGCTTTGTCTCCACGTCTGTCCCGTGGATGGCTGCATCACCCCGGGGAAGGTGGTTTTCAAACCCGAAGATCAGTTCGGCAAGGGCAGCGAAGCCAAATATCAAGAAACCGTGGCCGGGGCCAACCGCCCGATCTCCATCGGCGAGTACGAAGTTTAGAAATTCGAAAATCTTTATCCAGGACCCCGGTTTCCCGGGGTCCTTTTTTTGCGGTGCGGTGTAGCCCACCCCCGCCAGATCGATTCCATCATGGATAAATGGGTGGTAGGATGTATGATTTCAGCCCTTTTTAAGGGGGGAGTCTCAAGGCAGCACCGGCAAAGGGCTTGGAATCCGCGGTCTTCCTGGTCTAAATGATGGAAATAGAACACCGCTTCGTCTAAATAGGTTTGAATGTACTTGTCCCCCACCCCGCCGTGATCTACCCGGAGATGCTCCTCGATGTCCTGCAAAATTCCCCGGATTTGAAAAGGATGGCCCCGCTCCTGGGAACTGAGAACGGTGAAGTTATTCAGCCCCAGCCAGCTGCGCAGGTAGAGTTTCCGGTCATCGGCGTAAATACGGCTATGCTTGCTCACTTGGTTATCAAGAAAATTCTTGAGCCTCATTTCATCGGGGTCGACGATCAGCTTTAACTTCAGCTGCATTTTCGGGGCGGGGATCAGCCGGTTTCTCAACCTGATGCCGAATTTAAGAGCCCCTAAAATTACGGTTTTATGGTACTCGCTGCTGATGCCCCGGATGATATGATCATCCATCTCGATAACCCCCGCCATGACCTCTTGATTTTCCCGCCCCATGGCGGCTCTTAACCGGGCCATGACGTACCAGGCGGTACGGTAAGAACCCATGTCCCAACGGTCTGCCAGCCGTTTAGCCGTCACGGGGCCTTTCAGATGGAGCAGATCCCAGATGAGATAAAGCCAGGTATGAAGGGGAAGATGACTCCCATGAAAGAGGGTTCCCCTCAAGGGTGACCATTCTAAGAGACAGGATCGGCAGACCAGTTTACGCCTCTCCGTGCGGTACCTCGGATCGGCCCCTTCACATCGGGGGCATCGGAGGTCATCGGCATACCGCAGTTTAACCAGATACCGAAAGGCCCAATCTTCACTGGGGATGTAAAAACTGGAAAATATCCCGGGCATAACCTCTCTCCCCCCTGAAAAAATCAAAAAAAGGCATAAAAAGGCCCCAAGTGCATAAGATAGCATATTTAAACCTTGACCTGGGAAAATTCTCCCCTTTTAATAAAAGACAAATCAATTGAAAGGAGAAGCGTATGTTTGGATTACCCGCAGCCACAAATTGGGTTCTCTTCGGCTTCCCTGCCTTCTGGATCATCTATACGGTGGTGTTTCTTGTTAAATCGAGAAACTGGCCCGATGATTCTGACAAAGGAGGCAGTGAATGAATTCCGTGGTTCTTATCTTTCTTGTCATTTACTATGTGGTAGTGGTAGCCATAGGATTCTGGGCCGTCAAAAAGGGAGGGGCGAAAGACCTGGAAGGCTTCCTTCTGGGCGGCCGGAAAATTGGACCCCTGGTTACCGCCATGACCCTTCAATCCACCTCCATGAGCGGCTATATGTTCCTGGGAGGCGGTTCCGAAGGCTTCCGGGCCGGTTATTGGGCCATTTGGTACGCCGTGGGAGATATCGGCGGCGGAGTAGTTAATCTCTCCATCATCGGCCGGCGGATGCGGAAAATGAGCAAGCTCCTGGGCTCTCTCACCGCCATCGAATACCTGGAACACCGGTACCCCCACCCCGCCATGAGGCTCATTGCCGGCGGGCTTTCGATTTTTCTCCTCTACTTTTACGTATTGGCCCAGTTCATCGCCGGCGGTAAGGGAATGGCCCTGGTAACCGGACTGCCCTATGCGGCGGCCCTGATCATCGCCGTGGGCATCATCATGATTTACACCTTCCTGGGCGGCTATTTCGCCGTGGCCTACACCGACTTTTTCCAAAGTATCGTGATGGTAATCGGGATGCTCTGGATCACCTTCGCCACCCTTAAAGCGGTGGGCGGTTTTACCGCCGCCAACAATGCCTTGGCAGCCATCGATCCCACCTACCTGTCGATATGGGGAAAGGACCTGGCCTTTAAGGGCGAATGGGGCGAGGTTGCCGGAGCGGTCCTGATTTTTTCCGTGGGTTACATGGGTTGGCCCCATGTGGTTACCCGGCACATGGCCATGGAAAGTCCCAAGACCGCCCGGATGGCCGCCTTCTATTCGACCATCTGGAACCTCTTTTTCGTCACCGCCCCCTACCTACTGGGTATTTTCGCGATCCTGCTTCTGCCCAATTTAGCCGATGCGGAAATGGCTATGTTTACCCTGGCGGGAGACCTGCTACCTCCGGCGGTTACCGGTATCGTCATGGCCGCCATCATGGCCGCCATCATGTCCACCGCCGACTCCATCCTCCTGCAGGTGGGAACCATCGCCTCCCGGGATATTTTCCAACGGTTCTTTAAGCCCGATGCCACGGACCATCAGATGGTCTGGGTCTCCCGGATTCTTATTCTGGTTATGGGTATGATAGGTCTTTTTGTGGCCATATTCAACCCGCCGGGGGTCTTTGCCATCGTAACCTACACCACCTCGGTGCTGGGTTCCGCCTTCCTGCCCCTCTATGTCTGTGCGGTCTGGTGGAAGAAAGCCAACACCCCGGGGGCGCTCGCCTCCATGATCGGCGGCGCCTTGGTAGC
>CAYYNJ010000016.1:0-11152 GCA_964472775.1 uncultured Spirochaetaceae bacterium | reverse complement strand
ATCCTCCTCATGGTAGTGGTCAGCCTGGCCACCCAGAAATCCAGTCCTGTACCCAAGCATCTGCTGGAAGCCATGGATGAGGTGGCTAAACTCGGTCCCATCCCCAAGGAGATGCTCGCCGCCTCCGACACGGGATTGTCTGCCGAAGCACGGAACATCAAGAAAAATCTTTAAACAACCGGGGGCCCCTCTAGGGCCCCCTCCTGTTTATGCAAGGGAATTATGAAGCAAAGTATCACCGTCATCCCCGATAAAATTTCCTACGATCAGGCCTTCAACATCGTCCAGAGCGTTTCTTCCCACTTTTCCCCGCAGATTCAAAAAAAGATTTATTACCCCTATTACTGGGTTCACTTCGAATATGAAGTAAAAACCATCCTGGGCAGGCGGCAGATTCAGGCGTATTGCCTGGTAGACATGCTGGAAAACCAAGCCTCCACGGCGGACCGGTTTGAACCGGTGGAAGCCCTGGCGGAAGAAGAAAACATTCTTATTCCCAACATCAAAAATGAAGAGGCGTTAAAAACGGCCCAGACCTATCTGGTACACTCCGCCATCCATACCATGAAGGCCCTCCTTTATCCTAGGTCCACCGTGATCAGCCAGGTACACCTTCATAAACCGTTCTGGATTGTCCGATGCGATAATCAACAAGGAGAGCGTTTTCGTGTTATAGTAGACGGGCTAACTGGAAAATTCCAGATTCTCAACATCGAAGATAAGGATGAACCATGAACAAACTGCTCTATCTTCCCGGTCTGCTCTTTCTGCTGGTCACATTCTTCAGAGTGCTTCTGCCGATTCTCAAGACACCGGCGTGGAAGCGAATCATCGACTCGGCCCGTTATGAAAGGGTAAAAAAGAGGCCAGAAAAATCGGACAAGCTGCTGCTTAAAGCGGTGGAGAAGTACCCCGATCAGCCGGCGGTGTATCTAGAGTACTACCTGAACCATTCCGATTCGGGGGACCTTCAATCCCGATTTGAAATTCTTAAAAAAGGATGGGAGCAAACCCAAGACACCACCCTCTCTTTTTTCATCGGCTCTGCCTATTTGGAAGAAGGGGAACTTGAGGCTGCATCAAAACACCTGGAAACCGCCGAGGTGAAGGACTACATCAGCAGAAAGCACGTTTTTCTGCTTCCTCTGCTCTACCGGGACCAGAACCGGTTGAAAGAAGCAGAAGAGGAGTTTTGGGATTTTCACGGCGTGAAAAAAACCAACGAAAAAGGAAAGGCCGAAGCTCTTTCCGCCATGAGCGCGCAGGACATGATCCCCCTGGCCCTGATACTCAAAGATCAAAGCCGGGACTGGCGTAAAATCATGGCCAGCGCACCGGTTAAGAGCGTTCACAGCGACATGAGCTGGACCGATTACCGGAATCAGCTGGAAGAAAGCCTCAGTCAGCTCCAGGAAGCCCGCACCGGTATTTCCGGGCCCCCGGAGCGGTTTAACCAAAAAAGGCGGCAGTTCTACCAAGAGCGGCTTTCCTTGATCGACGAGTATATGGCCGGATAAAGAGGAAAACTTTAGCCTTTCCTAAGGGTCGGCCCTTCAGGGGGTTCCCACAAAAACGCCGTCCGGGATTTCCCGGACGGCTTGATAACGCTTTCACTGCCGCAGCAGCTTAATCCATCAGATTTTCATCAACCCAGGTACAAACCTTATCGAGAATCTCGAAGGCCTCGTGAAGTTCCTGCTCGGTGATGATCAGGGGAGGAGACAGGGCAATCATATTCTCGTGAGAGTAGGTGGTGAAACCGTTCTCCCGAAGCTTGCCCAGGATCTTCTTCATCTTTCCTTCGGGATCTTTGCCGTAGGGAACCATGGGATCTTCGTTGGCGTTCTTCACGAACTCCACCATACCGAAGAGGCCGATGTTTCGACACTCGCCTACCGAAGGATGCTTGGCCCGAAGGGCGGCCATTTCCTTAGATAGAACCTTTCCCATCTCCTTAGAGCGGTTGATGAGATCCAATTCTTTGTACACTCCGATGGTGGCAAGACCGGCGGCGCAGCCCAGGAGGTGGGCGCTGTAGGTCAGACCGCAGTACAGAACGTTTTCATCAAAATGTTTGGCAATCTTCTTGCTCACAATGACACCGCCGATGGGCGCATATCCGCAGGTAAGGCCCTTGGCGAAGGTGATCATGTCGGGTTCCACGTTCCAGTTATTAATGGCGAACCATTCACCGGTCCGGCCCCATCCGGCCATGACTTCGTCACAAACCATCATGATGCCGTATTTGTCACAGAGGGCGCGAACGCCAGCCATGTATCCCTTGGGGGGAATGAGAACACCGTTACTGCCGGTGACGGTTTCCATAAAAATGGCCGCCACGTTATTTTCACCTTCCCAGATGATCTGCTCTTCCAGCTTGTCAAGGCAGTACTGCCCGTAGGCTTCTTCGCTCTCAAACTTGGCTTGTTTGGGTTCGCGGTAGAGATAGGGATCGAAAAACTTCACGAACCCGGGAATGCCCGGTTCGGAAGGAAATCTTCTGGGTTCGCCGGTGAGGTTGGCCGCCCCATAGGTAGCACCATGGTAGGAGCGGTACCGGCTGAAGATCTTGTTCTTTCCCGTCACCATCCGGGCAATCTTGATGGCGTTTTCGTTAGCCTCGGCACCGCCGAGGGTCAGAAAAACCTTGCCCATATTCTTGGGGGCCACCTCTTCGATGATGGTGCGGGCCAGTTGGGACCGTACATCAACGGCGTAGCCGGGCCCCATGAAGGGCATTTTTTCCGCCTGGTCTTGAATGGCCTTGATAATTTTTTTATTACCGTGGCCGACGTTCATGTTCACCAGCTGGGCGGACATATCGTAGTACTTCTTACCGTCGGCATCCCAGAAAAAAATGCCTTCGGCTTTGTCTACGACGATCGGATTGAGAGCTCCCTGGGCGGACCAGGAGTGCAGATTGTACTTTTTATCCATTTCGCGGATGTCTTCACCTGCCATTTAACGTACCCCCGTAATCTGTAGTTGTGGAACCTGCAATGTTCCTAAAGTTATGGGGCAACTATAAACCACTTGTTCAATCCCTGTCAATCAGGGAGGCTTGCCTCTGACATGTGAGAAATCGTAAAATATTGAAGACTCCTTTACCCTAGAACGCTTTATAATGCAGGAAATGTGATGAATACCTTAATTTATTGCGAAAAATGCAACGCCTGGAAGGAAGGCGGCTGTTCCCTCGGTTACCCCGTGGAACCAGCCTACTTCCGCTACTGTTTCCTCACCGAGGGACACCTTCCCGCGGGCGAATGTCCCGGAAAAACCGGCGGACCAATCGGATTCCCCCCGGATCCGCCTCAGCCTGTTTAGACGGATAAATAAATAAAGCCCCGGGCTTCTAAAAACCCGGGGCGGAAAAAACGTTCCTTGGAAGGTTCTATTCGTACATCACGGTTCCGAAGAGTTCCTCGTCGGAAGGCTGATGATTGGGGGTCTCGTAGGAAACCCAGGTGTAGTTCAGCAGGTTCTTCCAGGTGATGTTCTCGGAAGCCACATTGCCTCCCCAGGTACCGCAGCCCAGGGTCATGGACATGGGCATACCGTTGGTCCAGGCACCGGAGTTAGCCAGACACTGGGGCTGGCGGACCATGATCCGGGAAACCTTGACCCGGCGGCCCAGTTCCTTCACCCGACGGTCGTCGAAGGTGTGGATACCGCAGCTGTGACCCGCGCCGGAGTAGTCGGTGATTTTGTTCACCATCTGCACCGCATCCTCGAAGTCTTTGTACTTGTAGAGGGTGGTGACGGGAGAAAGT
Organism: uncultured Spirochaetaceae bacterium; assembly: GCA_964472775.1. Lineage (GTDB taxonomy): Bacteria > Spirochaetota > Spirochaetia > UBA9216 > UBA9216 > CAYYNJ01. Next base: position 7,379 of record CAYYNJ010000016.1, on the reverse strand, counting down.
TTCTCACCGGAGAAGGGGAAATCATCGCCGATGCCGGTTTCGGGAACACAGATAAAGACCTTATCGTCTCCCATCTTGATTCCCGCCAGGGCGGCGATCTTCTGGGCGGACTGGGCCACGATGTGGCGGCTCAGGTGTCCGTCTTCCCACATAACCGCCTGGAGCTTGGTCTTCTCTTCGGGGGTTACGATGTAGGCGCCCTCGGCTTCCAAGGCCTTCAGCATGGCGTCGTAGACCCCTTCCTGAATAACCGCGGAGTTCTCGGTGGAACAGCTGGTGGCGTTGTCAAAGATCTTGGACCGCTTGATCTTGTTGGCCGCATCGGCCAGATTGGCAGTTTCATCGATGATAGTCACGGCGTTTCCGGCGCCGACTCCGTAGGCGGGGGTACCGGAACTGTAGGCGGCGTGGACCATGCCGGCACCGCCGGTGGCCAGAACCACATCGCTCTGCTTCATCAGTTCATTGGAAGCCTCCACGGAAACTTCGTTCACATGGATGACCAGGTCTTCGGGGTAACCAGCCTTCTTCAGGGTGGCCCGAATTTGGTCTACCGCCATCTGATTGGTACCCCGGGTACGAGGATGGGGGCTCAGGATGATGGCATTCCGGGTTTTCAGGGCCGCAATGGCCTTGACGAAGGGGGTGGCTTCGGGGTTGGTGCAGGGAACCAAGGCACCGATTACTCCCATGGGTTTGGCATATTTGAGAATGCCGTTCTCCTTGTCATCTTCCACCAGACCAACGGATTTCTTTCCACGCATGTCGTAGAGGGATCCTTTGACCTTAGCCATGATTTTGCCGTATTTGTCGGAAGGAACTCCCATCCCCGACTCTTCGGCGGCAAACTCGGCCAATTTGGTGGCAAAGTCGGGCTTGCAGCCCGCCCAGGCAACCCGGGTACAGAGATCGTCCACCTGTTCCTGTGAAGCGAACTCAATTTTCTTCTGGGCTTCCCTCGCCCTCGCGATAAGACCTGCAACGTATGCAGCAGCTTCTTTAGGATCTGCCATACACTCTCCTCCAAATAAAAAGTCTTATACCTTTAAGATAAAGATTCAATTCAATCTATTCTTTGACACCCTTCGAGTCAAGGCCGTTTCCCCCTTTTTATAACATCCCCGGGGGTTCAACCCAGATAAGTATTTCCTGATACCCTAAATTTTACTTGACGGCTCTCGGTACCATGCCATAGAATCTTCTTTATTATTGGTTGTTTACTTGTTTTTCTTTTTTCAGGAATAAACAGCCCGCCAGATTTCCTTTCCGCATTTAAAAAGATCCATTATTTAGGCTTCACTAAGGATTGTAGGTCCTTTGAGGAAAAAATTTGTTTTTATGGAGGAAACATGAGCAACGAAGCAGCGCAAGCGAAAGGATGGGTTACATTCCCCATAGGCTCCAAGCCTAGTACCGGATTGTCCATCTTCCTGGGAATTCAGCATGTACTGACACAGTTCGGTTCTACTGTCATCATTCCCGTTCTCACCGGAGGGGCCATGGGAATGCCCCCCGAGCAACTGGCACTTCTGATTTCTACGATGTTTTTCTGTGCCGGTATCACCACCCTGATTCAGCAGTCCCCCCTGGGGAATCAGCTGCCGATCATTCAGGGCGGAACCTTCTCGTTCTTAGGCCCAATGTTCGCAATCGTAGGTATGGTGGCGGCCAGCGGCGGCGGTTACGAAATCATGATCCAGCAGGTCTCTGCGGCGGTTATGATTGCGTCCCTGTTCGAAATCATCATCGGTTACACCGGTCTGATGGGACAGGTAAAAAAACTGTTCAGCCCCATCGTCATCGGCCCTACCATTGCGATGATTGGTCTGGCCCTCTTCGGCGTCGGAGCCCCCTGGATGGCGGGAAACTGGTTTATCTCTCTGTTGACCCTGTTGTGTATCGTCCTGTTTTCACAGGTCTTTAACCGGTACTCCAAGGTCTTCATGCTGTTCCCCATCCTGCTGGCCATCATCGTCGGCTGGGTAGCATCCATCATCGGAACCGTGGTTGGTCTGATTCCCGACGGAAACCCCGCCAACTTGAGCAGCGGCATCGAACTCATCTCCGCCGCCCCCTGGTTCTGGCTGAAACCCGCCATTCCCTTCAAGTGGGGATTCCCCACCCTGAACGCCCTCACCGTGGCCGGATCCCTCGGTATGGTGGCTGGTTACATCGGCTCCATGGTTGAATCCGTGGGAGACTATTACTCCTGCGCCCGTATCTCCGAAGCCCCCGTACCCACCTCTAAGATGATCTCCCGCGGTATCGGTGCCGAAGGTCTCGGCTGTCTCATCGCTGGTATCTTCCAGACCGGAAACGGAACCACCTCCTACTCCGAGAACATCGGGGCCATTGGGCTCACCAGAGTGGCCAGCCGGAAGGTTATCCGGGTCGCCGGTCTGATCCTTCTGATTCTGCCTTTCTTTGGTAAGTTCGGCATGGTTCTCGCTACCCTGCCCCAACCCATCACCGGCGCCCTCTTCTTCGCCATGTTTGGTCTGATCGCCGCCACGGGACTTTCCAATCTTCAGTTTACCAACATGAACAACTCTCGTAACCTGTTCATCGTGGGTATGGGTATCTTCGCCGGATTGACCGTCCCCGCCCATTTTGGCGCAGCTTCTGTGGTTTCTGGCGATGCCGGATCTTTTCTCTACGTTATCACCAATATTGCTCAAACCATCCTGACCACCGGTATGGCGGTAACGGCCTTTTTGACCGTTATCCTTGACAACCTCCTCCCCGGCGCAACCCGGGAAGAAAGGGGTCTTACCTACTGGGAAACTGAAGCCAGTGATGAAGCTTGGGAAAAAGCCGAGGCCGAATGGGCCAAGATCACCGACGTTCATATTAAGAACGCCTGATCTAAGCTAATTACAAACTCCGGATGGGGTGTGCGAGGCACCCCATCCGATTTTTTTATCCAGGGAGAAAATCTTGAAAGAACGAACCAAACTCTACTTCTACTTCCTGCTGGCTCTTTTAATGGTTGTAGATCTTTACCTGATTTTTAATACCGGGAACCCCCAGTCCCTGATACGGCCCTTGGTCAAGGATCCGGGTTGGGACATTCTCGTCACTATGATTGTGTCTGTCTCCATTATGGCCATCGCCAGTTTCGTCTTTCACCCGAGTCAGGGTGCCCGTGACCAGATCCAGCTTCTTCTGGAAGCCAACAAAGGGTATATCGAAAAACTCAGATCCAAGGGAAAGAGCAACGAAGAGATAACCGAATCTCTTCTTAATGAATTAAAGCTCAAAGGGTTCTCCCGAAGAGTGGTAAAATCCCGGGTCTTAAAACAACTTCCGAGGATAGTATGAATTTCTTAGACAGCATCGTGAACGCACCGCCCCTGATCATCGGCCTCTTCATTCTTGCGGCGGTCTTTCTTATGGCCGCTATTCGTTACCGGGAAAATAAACTGATCCTCCAGCGGTATTCCAAGGAAGAGATTATTCTTATGACCTACGGGGTAAACTATTTCGGCCAGGAATCGGCGAATAAAAAACCTCTCCGATCCACCGGAGGTCTGGTGATGGTGAAAGAAGGCCTTTTTTACCATGCCCGGTTCGGGGACCGGGAGTTTTTCCTGCCGGGTAAACAGATTAAGTCCCTGGGAACCACCGATACCTTTAATGGAAAGCCGCTTCACCAGAAGGTGATTTTTATAGACTTCACCAACGAGGCCGGACAAAAAGACCGGATGGTGATCCAGATTCCCCACCCCGCCGAATGGGTCAAGGCCATTAAAATCACCTTAATGAAATAAAAGCGCCATAAAAAGGGTATTCGGCGGCCTTTTGCCCCAACCGGATTCCCTTTTTATCATAATAAACCAAATTTTCTACGGTTTTCCGAAGTTTTTTTCTTGACGCCAAGAGAATTCTGATAAAAAATAGCTTCCTGTGAGTTCTAACACAATTGGGAGTCTTTAACAAATAAGACATTTTAGAGAACATCTCATCGGGATACCGAAACCAACGGATCACTCCTGGTTAAAACAGCGTGAGGGACAATAGTTGTTAACCATGAGAAAACACTCTTTCCACCGGCGGTAATCACCAATGGTCACCCCTGAGATATTTCATCCAATGCGACACTTTCAACAACAGGAGGATTATGTGTCAAAACATCAACACGAAACGGCAGGTCTCTACGAACTGACCCAAGAGGGGGAGGAGGTAGTAAAAAACAGCCGTTACTACAACGAAGACCTGGCCCCCACAAAATTAAACGAAAGAACCTGGGGTACCTACCACATCGCCTCGCTCTGGATAGGCATGGCGGTCTGTATTCCCACCTACACCATGGCTTCGGGTCTCATGTCCGCCGGACTCTCCTGGTGGCAGGCGGTATTAAACATCATGCTCGGGAACCTCATCGTCCTTGTCCCCATGCAGCTCAACTCCCATGCAGGCACCAAGTACGGAATTCCCTTTCCCGTTTTCGCCCGCCTTTCTTTTGGCCCCAAGGGAGCCCATCTCGCCTCTGTGGCCCGGGCCTTGGTGGCGGCGGGATGGTTCGGCATTCAGTGCTGGTTCGGAGGAGCCGCTTTGGATACGGTAATCGGTTCCATGAACAGCGGATGGGCCGCCTGGGAAGGCAGTATCTGGCTCTCCTTTTTTATTTTCTGGGCTGTCAGTGTGGCCATAGCGTACAAAGGCCCCTCGGCTATCAAGTTCATGGAATCCTGGGGAGCCCCCATCTTGGGTGTTCTTTCCCTGGGACTGGTTACCTGGGCCATCATCACCGTGAAAAAAATGGGGGGCACCGTGGGAGACATCCTCAACTTGCCCGCCGCCTACGGGGAAGGTCAATTCTGGAGAATCTTTCTTCCCGGCTTGGGTGCCAACATCGCCTTCTGGGCCACCCTGGCCCTGAACATCCCCGACTTCAGCCGCTACGCCAAGAGTCAGAAAGATCAGTTCATGGGACAGCTCCTGGGGCTTCCCACCACCATGACCCTTTTTGCCTTCATCGGAGTACTGGTTACGGGAGCGACAAAAATCATTTTCGGTGACTTCATCTGGGATCCCACCCAGGTGATCGCCCGTCTGGGCAGTCCCCTGGCCGCCATTTTGGGAGCCATCGGGGTTGTGGTCGCCACCATGACCACCAACATCGCCGCCAACGTGGTGGCCCCGGCCAACGGTATCTCGAATATCAGCCCTAAACACCTCTCCTACCGTATCGGGGCCCTGGTCACCGGCGGACTCGGTGTGGCCATCATGCCCTGGAGGCTGCTCTCTTCGGCAGGGGCCTACATCTTCGGATGGCTGGGCACCTATGGTTTGATCCTGGGACCCTTGGCTGGTATCTACGTGGCGGACTACTACATCTTCCGGAAAAAGAAGGTAGAATTGGCCGACCTGTTTCTGGGTGAAAAAGGCCGCTACTGGTACAGCAACGGAATCAACTACCGGGCTGTTATCGTCTGGGTCCTTACCGCCCTGGTGGTTCTACTGGGGAAATTTTTCCCCGGGGTGCTTATTTTTTCCTTATTATCAGAAAACGGAATACTGGTGGGATTCATCCTGGCGGCCCTCATCTATCCGCTGGTCATGAAAAATGAACGCAGCTCTCTGACGGCAAAATCTGAGGAAACCCTTTCCGCCGTTAAATAATCATTCTCCGGGACAATTCTCCCGATTACAGGACACTCACACATCCGCCGGCCCTTTGGGGCCGGCTTTTTTAGCCCTTTGCCTCCTTATCGTGTATTGTCTGACTTTACCCTCCGGTTTGGCGGATTGAGGGTTGCACTATTCCTCTTTTTTTGTGATAAATAGAGAATCGGCGGTTCTGAATGTTCCGCCGACAAAGCGATATACACAACAGTATGAGCGGGGGTTTAACGAGATGAACAATCAAGAAGCATTGAAGAAGTTCAAGGAAACAAGGGCTTCCATGCTCCAAGGCGGTGGCGAGGACCGTCTCGAAGCACAAAGGCAAAAAGGAAAGAAGACGGCCCGGGAGAGGATCGATACCCTTTTGGATCCGAGTTCTTTCATTGAAAACCAGGCCTACATCAAGGGCCGGGCCAATGAATTCGGCATGGATAAAAAACGGTTCCTCGGCGACGGGGTGGTCACCGGTGCCGGACAGGTCGAGGGGCGTCAGGTTTTTCTGTCATCCCAGGATTTTACCGTCCTCGGCGGATCGCTGGGCGAAAAGCACGCAGAAAAGATTGCGGTGGCCCAGGAACTGGCCCTGCAGAACGGTGTTCCTTTTATTCAGATAAATGATTCCGGCGGCGCCCGGATTCAGGAAGGGGTGCTCTCTCTGGACGGCTACGCCCGGATTTTCAAAAACAACACCCACGCCTCCGGGGTTATTCCCCAGTTCAGCGTGATTCTGGGGCCCTGCGCCGGCGGCGCGGTTTACTCCCCCGCCATTACCGACTTTATCTTCATGGTTGACGGAGTCAGCCACATGTACATCACCGGTCCCGACGTTATCCGCGCCGTCACCGGCGAGGACATCTCCCATGAAGAACTGGGAGGAGCCAAAGCCCACTGCGGCAAGAGCGGGGTGGCCCATTTCCGGTTCGGATCAGAAGACGAATGTTTCGCCTTCATCCGGCGCCTCCTCTCCTACCTCCCCTTAAACAACCGGGAGATGCCCCCCGTGATTGAGTGTACCGATCCGGCGGACCGGGAAACCCCCGCCATCATGTCCATCCTTCCCGAAGAACCCCGCAAGCCCTACGACGTGCGGGATATCATCGCCGAAGCCTTCGACGCCGACTCCTTTCTGGAAGTTCAGAAGGATTGGGCCCAGAATGTGGTGGTGGGGTTTGCCAAGCTCAACGGCCGAAGATTATGAAAACTACGACCGGGCCATCCACCAGGTTTTGAAAGGAGCTTCAAGTCTTTCAATATTAGGGGAATATGTTCGGGGAAACCTAAATATAGAAAGTTAATTAAGTAACAATTTTAATTTGAAAAAAATGAGCAAAATCGCAATTTTCTTTGGCCCTTTAAATGGTGCAGTAAACCGTGTTGCTGAAAAAGTTAAAGATGCAATTGGCGAAGATAAAGTTGAAATGGTATCGGTAAAAGACGCAACAGCTGCAGATCTTGAAAAATACGATAAGATTATTTTTGGTATTTCTACAGTTGGAAAAGATACCTGGGATTCCAGTTATTCCAATGTTGCCTGGGGAAAATTTCTTCCCGAAATCAGCAAAGTAAGATATGAAGGGAAAACACTTGCCATTTTTGGTCTGGGAGACCATGTAACTTATGCCCCAACTTTTGTCGATCATATTGGGTTACTGGCCCGTGAACTGATGAAAAACGGTGCTGTTTTGGTTGGTCAGGTTCCTTCTGCCGATTATGAATTTGATGCTTCGGATGCAGTGGTTGACGGTAAATTT
>CAYYNJ010000015.1:5423-20452 GCA_964472775.1 uncultured Spirochaetaceae bacterium | reverse complement strand
TATCCCTTAAAGCGGGGCAGCAGGGTCATTTCCCGGGCTTCCTCCATAAGAGATTCTTCGGTTCGGGCGGTAACTATCCGGCCCTGATGAAAAACTAGGGAACAAAAGCTGCAGCTGCCGTAGCAGCCCCGGGAAGATACCAGACTGAACTCTACCTCTGCCAGGGCGGGTACCCCGCCGGCTCCATCGTAGACGGGATGCCAGCGCCGGGTGTAGGGAAGCCTGTAGATCCGGTCCAGCTCTTCCCCTCCCAGAGGAAGGGCAGGGGGATTCTGAACCACCAGCTGCTCTCCGGTTTTCTGAATCAAAATCCCGGCAGAATGGGGGTTGGTATTCTCATGCTGAATCCGAAAGGCCGTCACAAAGGAGGACTTATCTCCGGCGGTTTCTTCGAAGGAGGGGAGGGTGATGCCCGCCGGAGGATCCGAAAGACCCTGACGGTAACAAGTTCCCGGTATATTCCGCAGGGATTCGGCGGTTCCGCCCGCCGCTAAGATCCGGGCAGCCTCCCGAATGGCCCTTTCACCCATACCGTAAACCAGTAAATCCGCCTTAGCATCTACTAAAACAGAGCGTCGCACCTTGTCGGTCCAGAAATCGTAGTGGGAAAGACGACGCAGGGAAGCCTCTATCCCGCCCAAAATCACCGGAACCCCCCGGCCGGCCCGCCGGGCTTGGCTGGTATAGGGAATAAGCGCCCGGTCGGGCCGGCGGGCCCGCACCCCTCCGGGAGAGTAGGAATCTTCTCTCCGCGGTTTTCCCGCCGCAGTATAATGATTTACCATGGAGTCAAGGTTGCCTGAAGTTATCAGAAATGCCAGACGGGGGGGGCCGAACTCTTCAAAGGGTTCCACCCGGGTCCAGTCGGGCTGAGAGAGAATTCCCACCCGGAATCCGTCGGCTTCCAGGATCCGGCCTATCACGGCGGCACCGAAGGAGGGGTGATCCACGTAGGCATCTCCGGTGATCAGCACAAAATCGCACTGATCCCAACCGGCGGCGGCCATTTCGGTTCTAGTCATGGGGAGGAATTTGTTCACCCCCCTTTGTACCAGAATCGGGCTTATTTTTCTACGGTGAAAAAGCCGGTGTAAAACAGTTGTTCTTGTCAAATGTCTTGAATCTGAGTATACTGACTCATAATTCCTCATCTATGACTCAGGTGTTTTAATTCTCGAAATTTGACATCTCCTGATATACTTTGTATTCTTCATAGACTGAGTCAGTGTGCCGTAATTCACTTACTCATGGATAAATAGAGACTTTTTTACTCGCAAGAGTTTTGAATACCGAGGAGATAAATTGATTAAACAAGGGTTTCCATCCGTCCATTTCTATGACCAGGATTTCGTCGACCTCTACGATCGAACCTGGGCTTGGATCATGGACTTCTGGAAAAAAGGTTCTCCCGAAAACGGATTGGAACAACGTTACTTCGGATATCCCGAAGATACGGTACTCAACCAGTTCGATTCGGTCCTCTCTACCTTTTTTCTGGTTTACAGCAATAAGATCTTTCCCACAACCCCCTTGCTGGATAATTTCTACAGCAAGCAAGAACCCTCCGGCGCCATCCGCGGCATGTATAACGAAAAAGACGGGAAACCTGTTTTCACCGAAGGGAACCCCGAAGGGATTTCCCCCCCCATTTTTGCCTGGGCCGAATACAACCTCTACCACAAAGAAGGAAACAAGAAAAGGCTTAAAGATGTGATGACCATCCTGGAAGCCCATTTTAAGTGGATCGAGGCCACCTTTAAGCAGGAAAACGGCCTCTATTCGGTTCCCTTCGAAGCCCTTCAGATGCCCAATGCTCCCCGGGAGGATGCCTTCTACCCGGTGGACTTTAACTGCCAGATGGCGGTTAACGCCCTCTACATGTCGGAGATCGGAGACATCCTCAACGACAAAGAGATCAGTTTTCAGTATAAAAGGGCCTACTTCTCCCTTAAAACCCGGATTTCTTCTCAAATGTGGAACGAAGAGGAGGGCTTTTACTTTGACTTGAACAAAGACGGCGAACAGATCAAGGTAAAAACCATCGCCTCCTTCTGGGCCCTCTTGGGTGAAATTCCCAATGAAGCCAGGGCAACAGCCCTGATCGATCATCTGAAAAACCCCCAGGAATTCGGCACCGAAAATCCTTTTCCCACCCTATCCGCCAGCGAACCCGCCTTTGATGAGCGGGGGCTGGGCTGCCGGGGTTCTGTCTACCCCAGCTTCAACTTCATCGTCATTAAGGGCCTGGAAAAATACGCTCAGTACGAACTGGCCCGGGAATTTGCCATCCGGCACCTCTATTTTATCTTAGATACTCTTCATCCCGAAGGGAAAAAGGGCAACCTTTACGAAGCGTACCTCCCCATGAAAGACGGCCCCGCTCAGTGGCCTGAAAATGAATCTTTTCCCAAACCCCTGTTTCTTCCGGCGGTGGCCCTGGCCAGTATCGCCCTGATGATCGAAAATGTGGTGGGTCTGTATATCAGCCTCCCCCGGAAAACCGTGGACTGGCTCATGCCCACCCTGGAGATCATGGGAATAGAAGATCTGTCGCTGAAACGGAACATGATAACCATCCTCAGCAATAAGAGCGGCCGGGGCTGGGAAATCCGCCTAGAGTCGGAAAAGCTCTACTACTTCACCATCAACATCCTCGATGAAGCGAAAAAAAAGACCTTACCCATTCCTTCGGGTAAGTGTTCCATGCTCATCGAAAAACTATAAGGAGCTTCGATGAGTTTCCTCGGTACGGTAATCGGCGCCACCATCGGCATGTTTCTGGGAGGGCCCTTAGGGGCCATTGCGGGGGGAGCTTTCGGGTCCCTGGCTTCTTCCGGCGGTTCTGACAAATACAGCGCCCGGTACGGCCAGAGGATGAGCTCCACCGAACATGCCCAGGTAACCTTCTACGTGGGGGTTTTTTCCATGCTGGCCAAACTGGCTCAGGTGGACGGGGAGGTGTCTGAAGCTGAACGGGCAAAGATTGAAGAGTTCATGGCCCAGGACCTTCGGCTTGATGAACCCACCAAGCAAAGCGCCCGGAGAATTTTTGAGACCGCTCTGACGAGCAGGGAAACCTTTCACAGCATTGCCAATCAATTCTACCGGGAGTTTAGGTATCAGCCGCAGTTTTTTGAGCTGATGATTGATATCATGATCCGGGTATCCACGGCCGACCGCCGGGGACTAACCGCCCAGGAAGAGACCATCATCGTCGATGCGGTTCATATCTTCCGACTTTCCGAAACCCGTTACCAACAGCTCAAGAGCCGCCATGTTCAGCACACCGCCAACTACTATTCGGTTTTGGGCTGTTCCTCCGCCGACGGTGATGATACCATCAAAAAAGCATCCCGCCGTCTGGTCAACGAATATCATCCCGATAAAATTGCCTCCCGTGGGCTCCCTGAAGAATTTGAAAAGTTAGCGGCGGATAAATTCCGGGAGATTCAACAAGCCTACGAAGCGATCCGCCGGGAGAGAGGCTTCTGATCCTCTCTGTCACCTACAAGGTAATTCAGAAATATTTTTCCCTTCTCCTCGGCCTGGCCATCATTATTGGCTATATTATTCCCGGACCCCTGGTATTCCTCTATGACTACTCTTTATTGATTTTGGGAACCATCATGGTACTGAGTTTCCTTTCCCTCGATCTTTCCCTCATCACCGAAGAGATCAAGAAACCCGGAACCTTAGCCTTCACCTTGTTGGTTACCAAATTCCTAGTTCCGGGCCTTCTTTATGTCATAATTCTTCCTTTCAGCCCCGTCTTGGCGGTGGCGGTACTGCTTATTATGACAACCCCGGCGGCGACGGTTTCTCCCACCCTTACCAGAATATGCGGCGGAAACGCCGAGTTCTCCCTGGTTATGCTGGTTCTCACCGCTCTGATTTCTCCCTTTTCTCTCCCCGCCACCATCAGACTCTTCACAGGCATTGCCCTGGAGATAGATTTTATCGGGATGGCAAAGACCTTGCTGGAGATGATAGTTATCCCTTTTCTGATCGCCCTGGGGCTCCGCCGCCTCTTTCCCCGGAGCATTGAAAAAGGAAAGATACACTTCGGACCTTGGTCGGTGGTGCTGGTATTCATATTGATTCTGGGACTCATGGCGCACGGAGCTGAAGATATAAGAGAAAACCTGACCCTGGTGCCCCCCTACCTAGGCGCTGGGGCTGGGCGTAGTTCAAGGTCTCACCGGAGCGTTTTTGCTCTTTTTCTTTGACCGAAAACGAAGAATCTCCCTGGCGGTGGGGCTAATTTATATCAATGTGGGGCTGTCCATCGTTCTGGCGGTGAAGTACTTTTCAACCCCCGTGCTGGTTTTTGCCCTGCTCTACGAGGTTCCTGCCAACCTGCTGCCGGGACTGGTGAGGTTTATTCCTGACCTCGGAAAATCGAGAATCGCAAGTTAGTGTCCACAACCGTGGATAAAAAGAGAAAGTAATTCTTTTTCCAAAGACGATTTGGGAAAGTATTTTTTAATAAAAAGAAAAAGAGAGAAGCAAGTTCTCTCTTGATAGTAGATTACCCTGTATTTTTATCCACGGTCAGAAACACTACTAAAGAATAATCTGCTGCCGTGCTTGAAGCGACCGGGCTAAGGTCAGCCTATCCGCATACTCCAGGTCGCCTCCCACGGGGATGCCCGAGGCAAGCCGGCTTATCCTAATTCCGGTTCCCTGAAGCTGTTTAACCAGGTAGAGAGCGGTGGTATCGCCCTCCACCGTGGGGTTGGTAGCCAGAATTATCTCCTGGATTTGCCCCTTCCGGGCCCTCTCTATAAGAGAGGCGATGTTCAAATCCTCAGGCCCTATCCCGTCAAGAGGAGAAAGAACCCCCTGAAGGACGTGAAATACCCCGGAGAATTCATGGGTAGCCAAGATGGGGGCAATCTCCTGAGGCTGCTCCACCACACAAATCAGTGAGTGGTCCCTCCTAGGGTCCTCGCACACCTCACACGGATCATCTTCGGTATAGTTGCCGCAGATACTACAGTGCTTGATCCGGTCTTTGAGAAACCGTATCTGTTCCGAAAGAATCTCTGTATAGGCCAGGTCGGAATTGAGAAGGTAGTAGGCCATCCGGGTGGCGCTTTTCCGCCCTATGCCGGGAAGTTTAGATAGGTTGTTGATAAGGGCATCCAGGGTGTTCACGGCTAAACCAAACTGTCAGGAAAACCCGGAGGAAGATTCAACCCCCCGGCCATCTGCCCCGCCTCTTCCTGGATTTTCGACTTCACCTTGGCTTGGGCATCTAAATAAGCGGCTTTAACCAGATCTTCCAGCATTCTCACATCCCGGGGATCCACACAAATTTCCGAGATAGAAACATCCAGTACTTCCAATTGGCCGTTCATGGCCACCTTCACCATTTCACCGCCGGAGGAACCAATGACGGTGATATCTTTCAGTTTCTCCTGCATGGCTCCTATCTGACTCTGGAAACCCTGGAGATTTTTCATCATGTCAAAGGGATTCACCGCTTCCTCCTTGAATAACCTCACCCCGGAATACTTTTTTTACTGCTTGAACCTGATCGTCCACCAAAGGAGACTCTTCCATTTCGGCTTCCTCCACCTTGATAAGAAGCTTCAAGTTCCAGCCCATCATCTCATTGATTTTCTCGGTGATAACCTTCTGCTCCTGCCTCACCACCCGGGCGGGAAAATCGTTGTTAAAATAGATCACCAGCCGGTCCCCGTCAAGCTGCCAGGCGGTAGCCTTCTCCAGGGCCGATGAAAGGGTGAGTTTTTTACGCTTCAGTTCTCCCATCAGTTCGGCCTTGAAGGCACCCATGTCCATCAAGGGTGCCTCCTCCGCCGGTTCATCGGCGCCTGACCACTCTTCATCGGGCTCCTCCGGAGCCTGATCGGCATACTGGTCGGGGTCAAAATCGTCTTCATCAGAGGTTTTTTGCCCCTGGGCGGTTTGTGCAGATAGGGAAGAAGGAGCCGCCGGGGAGGTTTCTTCCGCAGGTCTGTCTCCGGAGATGGAATAATTACCGCCGGGCCGCCCGGCAGAAGCGGTCGTCCCCGTCGAAGAGCTTTCTGAACCCGAAGGCCTTTCAATTCGGATCAGAGGTTCCTGTTTAACAGGGCCGTCAACGGCCGGTTCTTTCCGGTCAGAAAGGGCGGTCTCGGGCGCTGCCGTGTCCGGGTTTAATCCCCTGGCCAGCTGATTCTTAAGGTTTTTAATTTCCCCCAGCATGGCCCGGGGAGAAAGATAATCGCCAAGGCCCGCTATCCTGCTTAAGAGAAGTTCCAGTTCAAAGCGCTGATTTAAAGAAAACCGCAGGTCCCGGTAGAGTTTTAAAACCATCTCCACCGCCAGTTCAAGCTGATCAACCGTAAAGGCTTCCCGTGCTAGGGAGGAAAACCGGTCCGGTTTATACCCTAAAAGGGCTTCATTGGTGACTCCGTGTTTCATAAAAAGAAGATTCCGGATGTATTCTCCCAGATCCCCCACAAATTGTTCCACCGCCACTCCCTGGTAGAGGATGGAGTCCACCAGGGTCATCACCTCGGAAGTTTTTCCCGATGCTAAAGCTTCCATTAGACCATTGAGCTGTTCCAGACCCACCAGGCCCAGTTTCTCCCGGATCTTTTCCAAGGTGATCTCCCCTTCCGAAAAGGCTGTTACCTGATCGAAAAGGGTGAAGGCATCCCGCATGGATCCTGTGGCCTCTTTGGCAATCCAGAACAAGGCGTCATCTTCGGCGGGAATGTTCTCTTCGGCGCAGACGTTGGAGAGGAGAGATTTTATCACCTCCACGGCGATGAGCCGAAAATTGAACTGCTGGCACCGGGACCGGATGGTGGCGGGAACCTTATGGATTTCGGTGGTGGCAAAGATAAAAATGATATAGGGGGGCGGTTCTTCGATGGTCTTCAAAAGGGCGTTGAAGGCGCTGTTCGACAGCATGTGAACTTCGTCTATGATGTAGACCTTGTACCGGGAACTGTTGGGGGCAAAGAGAACTTCATCTCTGATCTGCCTGATATCATTCACCGAAGTATTGGAAGCACCGTCAATCTCGATGACATCCATGGATCTTCCCCGGGCAATTTCTTGGCAGGAAGAACAGACCCCGCAGGGATTCGCTGTGGGCCCCTCCTGGCAATTCACCGCCCTGGCTAAAATCCGGGCCGCCGAGGTTTTTCCCACCCCCCGGGGTCCCGAGAAGAGGTAGGCGTGGGCGATCCTATCCTTGGTGAGGGAGCTTTTCAGGGTAGAAACGACAAATTCCTGACCCGCCAGTTCATCGAACAGCTGAGGTCGTTTTTTGGTTGCGGTTACTTTGAATGCCATAGACTCTCAAGTTTACCTGAAGGACAGACTCTATTCAACTAGAATAAATTGGTGCGGCTGCCCGGGAAGAATCTCGGGCAGCCGCATATTTAGTATTAACGGATAAATTATTTACCCCGATAGATGATACGCACCTGTTTGAAGAGTCCTTCCCCTTCACTCTTGGTGTCGATATCGGGAACCTCGTTCAAGGCGGTATGGATGAGCCTCCGTTCAAATGGGTTCATGGGCTCAAGCAGCCGGGAGTTCCGGGACCTCTGGACCTGTTCGGCGGTTTTAAGGGCCATCTTTACCAGGCTCTCTTCCCGGCGGACCCGGTAATTCTCCGAATCCAGGATGACCCGTTGTTCACAATCGATACGGCCGGCGTAAACATTAATGATGAGTTGAAGAGCATCGAGGTTTTTTCCTTTTTTTCCGATGAGGATATTGGAATGTTCCGATTCAATCCCCAAACAGATCTTTCTTTCTTCGCGAAAGAGCACTTTGACCTTGCCGGGAAGGCCCATTTTATCCAAAAGCTCTTCTAAATAGGCTAAAAGTTTACCTTCTACTTCCTTATTTTCGGGAACCGATATCCGGGGTGCCGCCTTGTAGGCGGGGGACGATCCGGAGGATACCGGTTCATCATTCTCTTCTTCGGCGGCATGGACCCGGATTTTTACCGTTCCTTTCCGGAACAACCCGGTTTTTTTTGTAGTTTCGATGATTTCCACATCAAACTCACCCCGTTCCAAGCCGAGTTCGGCGACGGCTATGTCGATAGCCTCTTTCTCGGTCTTTCCTTCAAATTCTTTTATCATACGTATCTCCTTAAGCGGATGCCTTTTTCTTCTTCATTTTGTTTGTGACCAGCTGCTGAAGACCGGTGATGACATTGGAGGCAATCCAGTAGAGCAGCAGGCCCGAGGGGGCATTGTAGAGGATGAAGAAAAACATGACGGGCATCATGGTGTTCATCATCTTCATCTGGCTGTTGGCCTGACCGCTGGAGGGCTGCATCAGCTTGGTGTAGAGTAGCTGGGTCAGAACGAAAAGTACGGGGAGGAGGCGGATCGCATCCCATCCCAGGATGGGGATGGTAAAGTTGGAAAAGGTATAAATCGCCTCGGGGGCGGAAAGGTCTGTGATCCAGCCAGGAATAAAGACGGCTCCGCGAAACTCAAAGTACATGTTAAAAAGACCGTACATGGCAAAGAAGAAGGGCATCTGAATAATCAGGGGCAGACATCCTCCCATGGGATTAACCCCTTCCTTTTTATAAAGCTCTGCCATGGCCTTATTCAGCTGTTCCGGTTTGTCCTTGTACTTCTTCTTCAGTTCATCCATCTGAGGAGACAGGGCGGACATCTTGGCGGTGGACTCAGAACTTTTCCGGGTAAACGGGAAGAAAATCACCTTGATGACCACCGTGACCAAGATAATTGCCACCCCGTAGTTGGGAATAAGCGAGTAAAAAATAATCAGAAGCTTAGAGAGCAGAAACTCCAGCCACCCCAGGATGGAGGATGTATCCACCACCTGATCGAGTTCCATATTGCCCATGCGGAAACCATTGTCCCGGGGATCGTTGTAAACTCCCAGAGATTTATCATTCTTGGGTCCCAGATAGAACCGGAAAACATCTTCGCTCTTGTTGACGTTTTTAATCACCGGACGGCTGAAATAGAGCTGGGAACCCTCACCTACCCCGGGAACCTCGTTGTTGGAAAAACCAATATCGTAGGGAGTAGCATCGGGAATGCCGATGGCGGTGAAGTATTTTCCCGCCAAGGCGGCCCAGGACACCCGGCCTGATACGGGGGTGTAACCGTCCTTAACCTTCACCTCCTGAGCCTTCTTCTCGGAGAAGGTGTAGTATTTGCGGTAGGCGTAACGACCGTCAAGTTTTTCAAAATTGGGCCCAATCTGAGGACCGTATCGAAGGGTATAAGCATAACCGCCGTTATTGATGGCGGGGGCAGCGTTGCGGCTGTTTTCGATGGTTACTTTCAGTTCCATCATGTATTCGGCGGGTTTAAAAACGTAGGTTTTTACTAACTCGAAGGGTACACCGTCGGAAGCATGAAAGGTTTTATAAAACTCGAAGGTATAATTATCAACCCTGCGGAAATTAAAGTTTTCTTTAATAGGAGAAGCGGAGGGTCCGCCGAAAAGAATATCGAAGGCCCCGTTGTTTTCATCGCCCCCTAAAACCATCTGAAGCAAATGGTCACCGTCCATATGATCCTTCAGCTTCAAAGAGGTAATGACACCCCCCCGGTTAGAAAACTCGATTTCATAAAGTTCTGTTTCGGCCTTGATGGTCTGATGGGGAATATTCTCTTCCTCCACAGTCACCGGTGAAGCGTTGGATCCTCCGGCCGGGGCTGCCGCCGCCGCTGTCTGCTCCGTTGCCTGCGGGGCCGGCTCGATGGTCTGAACCGTCTCTTGGGCTTGGGGCACCGGTTCGGCGGGAGGGAAAAGGGCGGTCTGGATCATAAATCCGGCGGTAATAACAATAACCGAAAGTACAACGGCTATTAAAGTATTCTTGTCCATGGTCACTCCTGATGGTCAATTTTTGGGGGAACCGGATCCCAACCGCCAGGATTAAGGGGGTGGCAGCGGAGAATTCTCTTTACCGCTAAAAAACTGCCCCGGCGGGGTCCGTGCGTTTGAATTGCTTCAACCGCATAGTGCGAGCAGGTCGGATAAAACCTGCAGGTTTTAGGGAGAAGGGGAGAGATGATTTTTTGGTAAATCTTAACAAGGAGAATAAGAAGGCGGGAGAAAAAAAGGGAAAACATACTGCTTAGCTTTTTCAGCTCCATACTTATTAATCTCACTATTGTACCTTCAATTCCTGCAACAGGATTTTAGGCACCGGAGAAGAGCCTTGCTTTTTTCAGTAGCTCAATAATCTGAGTTTCCCTGGATTGAAAACAGTCAGCTCCCGGAGAAAGGATGAAGCCCAAGTCCCGTCCGGGTTTTATATTCAACTTGTTGACGCGGTAGACTTCTCTGACGACTCGCTTAGCTCTATTCCGTTGAACGGCATTACCGTATTTCCGAATCAGGGTAATAAAAACCCGGCTTTCGGAAAGATCATTCCGTGTATAAACCAGTTTCGCTCCGTTAACGGATACCCGCCTTCCGGAGCGAAACAGTCGATCTATCTCTCTCTTTGTCCTTAAGATTTCCCTTTTAGTAAGGCTTTTTCTCATCGGCAACGGAGAGTTTTTTCCGTCCCTTAGCCCTTCTCCGAGCCAGGACATCCCGTCCGCCCTTGGTTTTCATACGGGCACGAAAACCAAATTTTCTGTTTCTTTTCACACGACTAGGATTATATGTTCTCTTCATTCAAGATGCTCCTTGAAAAATAGTAGTCAATTAAACTGTCACTTCTTAAGTGTAAGGCGCTGTAGTATACGTTTTTAGAATAAGCGTGTCAACACGGACCTGGCCCCTCAGTATTCCTGTTCCTTGTAAAGATGAAGGCGTAAATCGGTGATTTCCAGCTCCGGATACCTCTGCTGTATGGTCTTTACGAGGCTGTTTTTTTTCATCTGAATCATTTGAATCCATCCGGGATGATCCACCGAGACATAGACAACCCCCCCTCGAATATCTTCGATTTTAGAATGAGCCGCCACATCGGTACCCGCTATCTGGGCCCAGGAACGGAAAAAGGTGTGGTAGGTATCTCCCTTGAGGGGAGAATAGTTATCTAAAAGGGATTTAAGGATATCATGGGCTTTCTTCATAGGCCTGTATCATCCCATTATTCACCCGATAAATCAACGTATTGGTCTGCGGTAGCTCCAGAAGGTTTTCTTCGGGAAGAAAGGTAAAAAGCGCCTGATCGTAATCGGGAAGGGACTGGATAAACCGCCGGCGCCTTTTGGGATCCAGTTCTAAAAGAACATCGTCCAGAAGCAAAAGGGGTTTTTTTCCGGTCTTCCGGTGGTAGAAGGTAGCTTGAGCCACCCGGAGGATCAAACTCATGAGCCGGAGCTGCCCGGTGGAGGCCTCCCGGGTAAACTCACGTCCATGAAGGCGAAACTCCAGAGAATCCCGGTGAGGACCCGATTGAGTGAGACCCAGCTGCCTGTCACGAACCCTTTTCTGGTTGAGGACTTCTTTGATCTGGGAAAAACCTGCATTGAGAGACCAAGAAGGCTTATAGACCAAAGAAATTTCTCCTTCTAATCCAGATATCTTATGAAAAAGCTCCGCAAAGGGTTCCTGAAACTCCAAGATAAGGCTCTGCCGTTTTTTCATCACCACCAAACCGGCCTCAATCAGCTGATCGTCGAGAACGTCTAAAACATCGCCTCCAGACTGTTTGAGAACGCTGTTACGCATTTTCAGGACTCGGTTGAAAATCCGAAGGTCATCGATAAAGAGGGGATCGCACAGCCCGATGGTCTGATTTAGAAAGGTCCGCTTGCCTTCGGGACTCCCTTTGACAAAGGCAATGTCCTCATGGCTGAATAGAATGCAGGGAGAATTCCTCAAAAGTTCTTTTCTGTCTTTTATAGGCTTTCCGTTAACTTCGATCCGTTTTTTTCCCGAAAACTTACAGTTAATCCTGGTGACTTCTCCTTCCCGGTCTAATACACCCAGAATACTCATTTCCTGCTCTTGGTGATTCACCAAAAGCCGGTCGTTCCTGGTGCGGAAGGAGGATCCGTAACAAAGAATGTAGAGGGCCTCAAGAAAATTGGTTTTTCCCTGGCCGTTTTCTCCCACCAGGTAGACCGTACGGGCTCCCAGATTCAGTTTACACGACTTGAGATTGCGGTAGTTATAAATTCTAACAGATCGGAAGGCCATGATCAGTGTTTCCGAAAATGGATAAAAAAAAGCGGCAACTCTTTATAATTAAATGAGTTAACCGCAATTAATAAAATATTCTCATAGTTCGTGAATAATTTCTTACTAGTAAGAGCGTTAAAAGAAAAATTATCCACGGTCAGAAACACTGCTTAATCAATCTGCATGGGCATCACAATGTGAAAATAATCCCTCTCGGGATTGGGCAGAATGGTGATTGCCTTGTTAGGTTCGGAGTATCGGATGATTATCTCCTTATCGGTAATAACTTTAATCGGATCTGTGACATAGGTGTAATTCAAGGCGATGTTGTTTTCAGGACCCTGATAAGAGCAGGGGATATCTTCCTTGGCCACTCCTATTTCACTCTCTTCGGAATGAAGGGTGATATTATCGGCGGCAAGATTGAGGTAGATTCTTCGGGATTTATTTTCCACCAGCAGGGAAACCCGCTGCAAGGCCCGGGACAATTCCTCCCGATCAACCCTGATTTCATATTCCTGAGTCTCAGGGATAACCCTCTGGTAATTGGGAAACTGCCCCTCAATCAGGTTTGAACTGATTTTCTGGTTGTCAAACTGAAAAAATATGTTCTTATCAGACACCGCCAAAGAGAGATTTCCCTCTCCGCTGGAGAGTTTCTTAATGAGCATCAGTACCTTGGGAGGAATGATAACACCAGAAAAATCTTTAATGGGTAGATCAAGCTGTTTCTTGATGTATGAAAGGCGGCGGCCGTCGGTGGCTACCATCACCAGAGAGCCTTCACTGTTTTCCAGATAAACACCGTTCATAAAATAACGGGTTTCATCATCTGATACAGCAAAGACTGTCTGAGAAATCATCTCAATGAGATCTTTCTGAGGAATTTCAAAGTAGTTTTCTTCACCGATTTCTTTGATTTCCGGATATTGGTCGGAAGCAATACTTTTAAGCTGAAAATCCACCCGTTTAGTTTCTGGGCTGATATAAAGTCTGGCATCTTCTAAATTAAAGAGAACCTGTTCATCGGGAAGGGCTCTGAGTATTCCCAAAAGTTTCTCACAAAAAACCGTGGTGGTTCCGGGAGAAATAACTTCAACGGGTATCTTGGTTTCAAATCCAACCTTGAGATCGGTGGCTTTAATGACTAGAGTGTTGTTGTCCGCTTCGATGAGGACATTTGACAAAATGGAAAGAGCGTTCCTGGAAGAAATAATATCCTGGGCAATCGCAATTTCTCTAAGGATGGTATTTCTATCACATTTAAATTTCATGAACATCTCCCTATTATATTAATACTTAATAATCTAGTAATAGTAGTAATAAGCACTGTGTATATGTGTATAGTGCCCTTAACTATATACCGTAAGGAGGTTTGCCTCCTAGAACAAGTATACCGGGTTATTCAGACTTTGTTAACATATTCTTTTTTTTTAACCCTTATGCCCAGTTTATCCTCGTGTATACCCAGGTTATCCCTGGTTTATCCCTGTTCCTTGATGGTACGAATCAGGTTACGGATGGTTGGTTCTAAAGTTGAATCTGTCTTCATCCGGCTTTCAATACGCTGGCAGGCATGCATTACCGTGGTGTGATCCCGGCCACCAAATTCTAGACCAATTTCGGTGGTGGAGTACTCGGTAAGATCCCTGACAATATACATGGCTATCTGTCTGGGAAGAACAATAGCCTTGTTCCGCCGTTTGCCTTTAAGATCCGAAGGAGACATATTGAAATAGTCTGCCACAACCCTCTGAATATGATCCACAGAAATGTTGCCCTGCTTCTGGATGGAAAAGGCATCTTGGAGCTGCTGTCGTGCCACTTCAAGTGTAACTTCTTTGTTGACAAGTTCGGCATAGGCAATGAGCTTTAGGAGAGCCGCTTCTAAATCCCGAACGTTGGTGGTGATGTTTTTGCAGATAAGTTCCAACACCGCATCAGGGATGTAGGCGCCTTTCTGCTCCACCTTCTTTTTGAGGATGGCAAACCGGGTTTCGAAGTTGGGAGGTTGAAGATCTACGTTGAGACCCCGTTCAAACCGGTTTCTTAACCGGTCGGTGAGCTGTTTTAATTCTGAAACAGGCCGGTCACAGGTAAATATCATCTGCTTATTAGCGTCATAGAGGGCATTAAAGGTATGAAAAAGCTCCTCCTGAGTCGCATCTTTAGCTTGGAGAAAGTGGATATCGTCTATAAGGAGGACATCAATGGTCCTGTATTTATTTTTAAACAGGTGGCCTTTTTTTTCTCCTATGTCCCGGATAAACTCATTGGTAAAGGTTTCCGCCGTCACATATACGACTTTCAGGTCAGGGTCTGAATCGTTGATAGCATTGCCGATGGCTTGAATGAGGTGGGTTTTGCCCAGGCCGACTCCGCCGTAAACAAGACACGGATTGTAGGCAGTTCCAGGATTTTTCGCTATGGCATAGGCCGCATTGGCGGCAAATGAGTTATTTTCCCCCACCACGTAGCGGTCGAAGTTGTAGTCTTTGTTGAGTCCGCTTTTCTGCCGCCGAAGGGAGTTAACACTGGTATCATGAGGGTAGGTCTTTGAACCCTTAGGATTAGAGTTGTGATTGTGCTTTTGTACCGGACCAGGGTTTTCCAGATCGTCTGGGATATCTTGTTCTGTGCTTGTTCCTTTGACCTGAGGAATCTTTTCCCCATCGTGGAGGGGTATCTCACGGTTCATGGATCCTGCTGCCGGGGCTGACCTCTTCTTTATTTCAAAATCTAAGGCAAGAGAGTGTCCGGAAAGCTCAAGGAAAAAACACCCTTTGTATCTGCCTGCTGAAGCAGCTTAAAGGTTTCCGGATCATCAAGGGGAATATTTTCTATCAGCAGTTCTTCACCGGTTTTTTCTCTTATAAGGTCAAGGCACCTGCTGATAATAGTTAAATTTTTAAGGCCAA
>CAYYNJ010000015.1:0-5413 GCA_964472775.1 uncultured Spirochaetaceae bacterium | reverse complement strand
TGACCTCTTCTTTATTTCAAAATCTAAGGCAAGAGAGTGTCCGGAAAGCTCAAGCAGGGTATTCTCAATCAGCTTGAGATACCGCTGTTTTACCTGGTCCCGATAGAAGGACGAAGGAACGGTTACAACTACGGTGCTTTCACGGCTCGATGTGTACTCTATATTGTTGAACCACATGACCCATTCCTGTTCTGAAATTTGTTCCCGGATAAGATTTAACCCCTCATTCCAGAAAATATTGTAGTCCCAGCGGTTCTCTTCGGCCATTTATTTACTTTCTCCCGTAACTATTCACAGCTTATCCACAAGGATGAAAATACTCAAGTGTTAAAAAAATGTTGTCTACCCCAACAATTTTTTACAAACGATTCACTAATTACGTTATCAGCAAGAAATTAGAAAATTCAAAAAGTATATATTTCTTGTTATATTTTCCAAAAAAATTATTCACAACGTCTACAAAAGTTATCCACAAGATAGTAACAAATCGCAGAGAAGCAATGAATCATCCTCGGGTGAACAGTCATTGTACCGTATCGGAATTACGGTGGCAACCAAAAAGAAGAAGGTAGGTCTTAATTAGTGTCCACAACCGTGGATAAAGGGGGGTGTTAATTTGAAGCAGGAGAACAAAAAGCTCAAAGAAGAAAGAAAAAAACATTTGGTTTTGGTTAATTGATTGCTATGAAATAAAATAACAATGGTTTTTAACCACACTCCGAAACACCCCGAAGCTTTACCTCCTTGGGAAAATAGGATATAATAAGGCGTCCTAAATGATATTAAAGAAGAGTATTCTGCAATTGGAAAAGCCCCGGATCCTGTACATTCAAAAATGAAGTTTCAGGCTGTGCGATAAGGCAGAAAACCCGATTTTTCTAGGTAGAATTCTCTTAAACTCCCCCTCTGGACAGGAAGGCACATGCAAGAAACATATTCAGCTCAAGACATCCAAGTATTGAAAGGACTTGAAGCCGTGCGAAAACGGCCCGGTATGTATATTGGATCAACCGGAGTGGACGGCTTGCATCATCTGGTGTATGAAATCGTGGATAACAGTATCGACGAAGCTCTGGCCGGGTACTGTAACGAGGTCAGTGTAGAGATTGGGATGGGAAACATCATCACCGTCACCGATAACGGACGGGGTATCCCCGTGGACATTCACCCAGTGGAAAATGTTAGTGCCCTGGAGATTGTCCTCACTAGGCTTCATGCGGGGGGTAAGTTCGATAAAAACAGCTATAAGGTATCAGGAGGCCTCCACGGCGTGGGTGTCTCGGTGGTTAACGCCCTTTCTGAAAGGTGTGAAATAAAGGTTCACCTGAAGGGAGAGATTCACTACCAGAAATACCGCCGCGGTATTCCTGAAGAACCGGTGAAGGTCATCGGAACCACCGACAAAAGCGGTACGGTGGCCAGTTTCCTACCCGATTCTGAGATTTTTGACACCCTTAACTTCAGTTTTGATGTGTTATCCATGCGCCTTCGGGAACTGGCATTTCTGAATAAGGGTATAACAATTCACATCACCGATGCTCGGCTTCCCCAGCCTAAAACCAAGAGCTTCTGTTTTGAAGGCGGTGTAGCCTCCTTTATCACCTATCTTAATAAGAACAAGGCCCCCATTCATAAAGAACCGATATACATGGAAGCCAGCCGGGATACGGTTGAGATGGAAGTGGCTTTTGAATACAACGAGGGATACACGGAAAACATCTTTACCTTCGTTAATAATATCAATACCCGTGAGGGGGGAAGTCATCTTGCTGGTTTTAAATCAGCCTTGACTCGGGTTTTCAATGATTTTCTTAAAAAATCCAAACTATCTAAAAAGTTGGATGAAAACCTTACCGGTGATGATGTTCGGGAAGGAATAACAGCGGTGGTTTCCATAAAAATACCCGATCCTCAGTTTGAAGGGCAAACCAAGGCAAAATTAGGAAATTCCGATGTTAAGGGTATTCTTGAATCGATGATTTTTGAACATCTCACCGATTACTTTGAAATGAATCCCGAGGTGTGTGAAAAAATCCTTGAAAAGACCGTTACCGCCGCCAAAGCCCGAAATGCCGCAAGGAAGGCGCGGGAGCTGACGAGGCGGAAAGGATTTCTTGAGAATTCCGGGCTTCCGGGGAAATTGGCAGACTGCAGCGAAAAGGATCCGTCTAAATGTGAGGTCTACATTGTGGAGGGAGACTCTGCCGGCGGTTCGGCTAAACAGGGACGGGATCGGCAGTTTCAGGCTATTCTCCCCCTGTGGGGAAAGATGCTGAATGTAGAGAAAACCCGGGTTGATAAGGTACTGACCAATGATAAACTCTCTCCTGTCATTACCTCGTTGGGGGCAGGGATAGGAAGCAACTTTAACATTGAAAAACTACGTTACCACAAAGTAATTATTATGGCGGATGCGGATGTTGATGGATCTCACATCAGGACTCTTCTGCTAACCTTTTTCTTCCGGTATATGCGAGAGCTTGTAGAAAAGGGGCATGTATATATTGCCATGCCCCCTCTCTATAAATTGTCCAAGGGTAAGGAAATCCAATACGCCTATAATGATGCGGAAAGAGACCGGGTCTTGGCCCAGTGGAAAGACCAGGAAGATAAAGTAAATATACAGCGTTATAAGGGTCTTGGAGAGATGAATCCCGAACAGCTCTGGGATACCACCATGGATCCTAGCCAACGGAATATCATTCAGATTCTCTTAGAAGATGCCGTTGAAGCAGATGAAATATTTACCACTCTGATGGGCGAACAGGTGGAGCCCCGGCGGAAATTCATCGAAGAAAATGCCCTGTATGTGTCAAATCTTGATGTGTAAAAAGACTCTCACAAGGAGAAGCTGATTTTGGAGCCTACTGGAAAAGTTATCCCTGTTAGTATTGAGGATGAGATAAGAGACTCGTATATGACCTACGCCATGTCGGTCATTGTCAGCCGTGCGTTGCCGGATGTCCGGGATGGTTTGAAACCGGTGCACCGCCGGATACTCTACTCTATGAGTGAAATGGGCCTCAGGTCCGATAAGCCGTTTAAGAAGTGTGGACGTATCGTCGGAGATGTGCTCGGTAAATTTCATCCCCACGGTGACCAGTCGATTTATGATGCCCTGGTGAGGTTGGCCCAAGAGTTCTCCATGAGATACACCATGGTCAGGGGGCAGGGTAACTTCGGATCCGTTGACGGCGATCCTCCGGCTGCGATGCGTTATACCGAAGCTCGGCTTGAAAAGCTGGCGGAAGAGATGCTGAAAGACATCAAAAAGGAGACCATCGACTTTGGTCCCAACTATGATGACTCAATGGTAGAGCCAAGGGTTCTTCCGGCGGCTATTCCGTATCTTCTGGTTAACGGAGCCAGTGGAATTGCCGTAGGTATGGCTACGAATATTCCGCCCCACAACTTGGTGGAAGCTTCCAATGCCGTGGCTGGGTTTATTGAAAACCCCGAGAGCACCAGTGAAGAACTGATGAAGTTCATTTCGGGTCCCGACTTTCCCACCGGAGGAATCATCTTTGGCAAGAAAGGGGTTCGGGATGCCTACCTCACAGGACGGGGTAAAATTACTGTACGGTCACGGATTAACCTAGAAACCACCAAAACCGGCAAAGATGTCATCATTGTTACGGAATTGCCGTATATGGTTAATAAGGCAAATCTCATTGTGCGAATCGCAGATTTGGTTCGAGATAAAAAGATAGACGGCATCTCTGACCTAAGGGATGAATCAGACCGCAATGGGATGCGGATCGTCATTGAGCTGAAAAGGGGAAGCATCCCGAAGGTTGTGTTGAATCAGCTTTTTACTCTCACCCCCATGCAGCAGAATTTTAATGTTAACGCTTTGGCTATTGTAAACGGCGAACCAAAGCTGCTGACCCTGCGGGACATGATTTATCACTACGTCCAACACCGGAAGGATGTAACAACCCGACGCTGTATCTACGACCTCAACAAAGCGAAAGAACGGGCCCACATATTGCAGGGACTCAAGATTGCTCTTGATAACATTGATGATGTTATCAAGATTATTAAAACCTCTCGCAATGTTGATATCGCCCGCTCACGGTTAATGGACCAATTTGCCCTCTCAGAACGTCAAGCCCAAGCCATTTTGGATATGAGACTGCAGAAGCTGACAAGTTTAGAAACACAGAAAATTCTAGACGAACTGGCGGAACTCAACAAAACCATCGAGTATCTGGAGGATCTCCTGTCCAGCGAAGAAAAAATTCTGGGATTGGTTAAAACCGAAACCTTGGAAACTGCGGAAAAATACGGAGACAAACGGGAAACCGAGATCGTTTTAGACGAAGTTGAACGAATAGATATCGAAGACATGATCACCAAAGAGGACATGGTGGTTTTGATTTCCAACAAAGGTTTTATCAAACGGGTTCCTGTTTCGGCATACAAGACTCAGGGGCGAGGAGGCAAGGGTTCTTCTTCAGCTAAATTAAAGAACGAAGACTTTTTAGAGAACCTGTTCATAGCGTCCACCCACGATTACATCCTTTTTGTGAGCAGTGCGGGAAAAGCATACTGGCTTAAGGTACATGAAATTCCTGAAGGATCCCGAACATCCAGGGGAATCCAGGTAAAAACGCTGGTAAACATTTCTGCCAACGAAGAAATCACCACCACCGTGGCCTTACAGGAATTCAGTGACGATCAGTATATATTCATGGCCACCCGGAAGGGGATTGTGAAGAAAGTTGCTACCAGTGACTTTTCCAACGCCAAAACCAGGGGGATAATTGCCATTAAGCTGGATGAAGGTGATTTACTTGTCAGCGCCATGGCAACCAGCGGCGACGATGAAGTGGTCCTGGTTTCCCAGAATGGCTACGCCCTCAGGTTTCACGAAGAAAATGTCCGGAAGATGGGACGTGCCACCAGGGGTGTTCAGGGAATCCGCCTTCAGAGCGGAGATGAAATTACTGGGGTGATGAGCGTCAAGAATGATCAAGATATGATACTTGTTTCGGAATATGGTTATGGTAAAAGAACCGATTTTGACAATTTCACACCCCATGGACGAGGTACGCGAGGGCAAATCGCCTACAAAGTAAGCGAAAAAACCGGAATCCTGGTAGGAGCGGAAGTAATTCACAAAGAAGATGAGTTAATCTGCATTACTTCACAAGGAAACACGGTGAAGTTAGATACTGCGTCCATATCAAAAATGGGCAAAACCGCCCAGGGTGTCAGGGTTGTAAACATTGAAAAGCCTGATTTTTTGGTAGGAATAGCCAAAGTCCTGGCAGAAAAAGACGATGAAAAAGAGAATTAGGTAGATATGGGAGGGGAGAATGATATTTCCTCTCCCATTCTGTTTCACGTGAAACGTTCTTAGTGTTTCTCACCGTGGATAAAACTTAAAGCACCACGGCAAAAACCGGGT
>CAYYNJ010000014.1:2661-20643 GCA_964472775.1 uncultured Spirochaetaceae bacterium | reverse complement strand
CTAAACTCTCCTACAGCCACCCCAGCCTGCCGGAGCAGCTCGCCTCGGGGATCCGCAGCTTCGAATGGGACATCCGCATCGCCCAGGGCCGTTTCATCCTCTCCCACGTCCCCCTGGTGGACAACCTGGGTCCCCATCCGGATCTCAAGCTGACCCTGACCCAGATGGCCCTCTGGTCCCGGCGGAACCCCGGCCACGCCCCGGTGATCATCATCTTAGAGCTGAAAGAGGACTGGATGGCCCTCAATCCCCTGCTGGAGGCCTTTACCGCCGAAAATCTCACCGCCTTGGACGCCCTGGTTTCGGGATCTCTGGGGGATCTGCTCTACACCCCCGGGGAGTTCCGGGACGGTTTTACTACCATGGCGGAGGCCAGGAAAAGCCGGGGCTGGCCCGAAGCGTCGGCCCTGAAGGGCCGTTTCCTCTTGGTGGTTCACACCGATGAACGGATCGATCCGCTCTATTCCGGCGGAGACGCGGGCCTTACGGGCCGGGTCCTCTTCACCAGCAGCCCCTCCGCAGCCCTCCGGGACGATGCGGTATTCATCATCCACAACGACCCGGAACAGGCGGTCATCGCCCCCCTGGCCGAGGCGGGCTACATCATCAGGACCCGGGCGGATGCGGATCTGCGCTGGTCCCCCAGCCAGCGTGAGGCGGCCCTGGATTCGGGGGCCCAGATTCTCTCCACCGATTTTCCCCCGGGTCATGAAAACCACCCCGAGGCGCCGGCTTTCCTCTTCGAAGGAAAAACCACCCTGGACCCGGTGAGGCCTTGATGGAATGCCGTCCCGGCTGCGCCGCCTGCTGCGTCCAGATCACCATCTCCAGCCCCATCCCGGGGCTGCCCGGGGGGAAACCGGCGGGAATGATCTGCCCCCACCTGGATAAGAAATTCCGCTGCCGCCTCTGGGGGGGCCCCGACTACCCCGCCGTCTGCGCCGGTTTCCAGGCCGCCCCGGAGTACTGCGGTGCCTCCCGGGAAGAAGCCTTCGCCATCCTGGGCCGCCTCGGAGAAGCCACAGCCCCTTAAAAAAACCGCCCCATAAAAAACCGCCCAATTCTTGAGAACCATTATTTACATAGACCATCGGCGGGGAAAAACGAAGGCGGAGAGGAGGGGTCGCCCGGGCGATTTTCCCAGAGCCCGGGTACCTCTCCTCGCAAGCCTTCGTTTTTCCCCTATTGAAGCACTAAGTAAAATGATGGATTTCATAGCTTGACCTTCAAACCTTCTCACGGTTATCCTTAAAATTCCGGTTATCCGGGAAAGGAAGGAAACATGAACATCGCTGATTATCTTGACTATAGCCGAGAGGTTACCGAAGCCAAGGAGCGCCATATTCCCGTGGTGGCCCTGGAGTCCACCATCATTTCTCACGGGATGCCCTATCCCCAGAACCTCGAAACCGCCCGCCGGGTGGAGGCCATCATCAGGGAAGAAGGGGCGGTTCCCGCCACCATGGCGGTCATCAAGGGCCGTATTAAAATAGGCCTTTCCGAAGACGATCTTCTTTTTATGGCCAATACCCCGGGGATCCTCAAGGCGTCCCGGAGGGACTTTCCTTCGGTGGTCGCCCTGGGTCTTAACGCCGCCACCTCCGTGGCCACCACCATGATCTGTGCCGAGATGGCGGGGATATCCCTCTTTGCCACCGGCGGTATCGGCGGGGTCCACCGGGGAGCGGAGACCACCTTCGATATCTCTGCGGACCTGCAGGAGCTGGCCAAGACCAACGTGGCGGTGGTTTCGGCGGGGGCTAAGTCGATCCTGGATTTACCCTTGACCTTGGAGTATCTGGAAACCCTGGGGGTTCCGGTTTACGGATTTGAAACCGACGAGTTCCCCGCCTTCTTCACCCGCCACAGCGGCCTCCCGGTCACCCAGAGGATGGACAGTGTGGAAGAGGTGGCCCGGGCCTTGAAGGCTAAGTGGGAGCTGGGGCTTTCCGGCGGCGTGGTCATCGCCAATCCGATCCCCGAAGACTACTCCATGGACAGAAAGGTGATCGACAAGGCCATCGATGCGGCGCTGAAGGAAGCCCAGAGCCAGTCCATCGTGGGAAAAGCGGTAACTCCCTTTCTGCTTTCGGCGGTAAAACGGCTCACCGAAGGAAAGAGCCTGGAATCGAACATCGCCCTGGTCTACAACAACGTCAGACGGGCGGCCCAGATAGCCAAGGCGCTTCAGAAGCTCTAGGCTTTGTAGCCGCAAAAAAAGGCCCTTCCCGCGGCGGGAAAGGGCCTTTTTTTTTAACCGCCGGTCAAGGGGCGGTCAGGCGTTTTCGGCAATCAGGGCGTAAGCCACCTCTTTTTCGTGGGGGTACAGGTCGGGGGGCATCATTTCCCGTCCCAGGGCCATAAAAATCATATACCGGGCGCAATGCAGGCAGTTTTTCCGGCAGTACTCGTCTTTCAGTTTTTCTATTTCCACTTCCTTGTGTGCTAAAAGTCCTTTAAAAAAGGGACAATTCTCTATCAGCTCACATTCTCCCATCTTCTTCTCCCTTGGTCTCTCGTCTTATTATAACAGTTTCACCCTACTCTTTCCAGGGAAAGATCATTCCCTTCAGGGTCCGGGGTCCCACGTTTTCCCTGTCCTCCGAAAGAAGGGCATCCCAGGGAATGGCGGTGCGGCCCGATCCGGGGGCGGATTGGTTTTCTTCCAGGTAATCGTATTTTAAAAGCCGCAGTTTCAAGGCTTCATGCTGAAAAAGCAGGGCGTTGGAAATGCCGGGGATAAGAAAGGCGGTAAAAACCGAAATAAGGGTGATAAAAACCGTTCCCGCCAGGGTAAACAGGGAAAATCCCGGATTATCCAAGAGAATCAAAAAACCCTTCTTGATGTTTTTCACCGTGCCCCCGCCCATCTGGCATAAAAGGGGAAAGAAGAACTGGGAGGATCCGATCCAGAAAAGCAGAACCCAGAACACCAGCCCCGCCCCGGCGGTTCCCAGGAGGCCCCCCATGCGCACGTAGAAGGGCAGTGACAAACCGGTGAGAACCAGCACCGTTAAATTGATGAAACCGAACAAAACCAGGGAACGGAGGTTCTTCTTAAAAAGGTCCCATCCTTCCTTGAGGCTGAGGCTTTCATACCGGGAGATACCGGTGAGGAAGGGGGAGAGAAATCCGGTGTAGAGGATGACCAGAAAAAATCCCGGCAGTAAAACCGCCGCCAGGGCGGCGAAGCTCATACTCTCCCAAGCCGTGGGCAGCATCAGAATCAGGGCCAACAGTACCAGGTAAACCAGATTCATCACCACCAGCTTTATCAGGTTATCCCACCCGTCGAAAAAAGCCTTCTTAACCAAAAAACCAATCATGCCTACTCCTCTTTGATTCTCAGGGCGGGGTAAATCAACCCCGCCGTCAGGGCCACCGCCGCCAGAGCCAGGCCGAGGCCGGTTAAATCCGCCACAATTCCGATAGCGGGGGCCAAAACAGCCACGAACAGCGTTTTAATCTGCGATTCTCCCGACAATCCTGTGGCCATGACCTCGTGTTTTATTTTCTCACTGACGTAACCCAGGGCCACGGGGCGGCGCAGGTTTTCAAGAAGATAATAAACAATAAAGAACGCCACCGATACCACGGGGTACCCGAGATGGTAGAATAGCCCGATGAGGAGGATTAAAAGGATGCCCCCCAGATAGGTGCCGTTCATCGCCTTGGGGAGCGATCCGATTCGGTCCGCCGCCTTTCCCGCCCGTTTGCTGACCTGTGAGGTTCCCACGTAGAGGATGAAATAGACTCCTCCGATAATCAGGGCCACCCTCTCTTCGCCGGTGAAGGCCAACAGCACCGGCAGGCTCAAGGCGAACCCTTCTATCATGGGCTGGATGTAATCCTTCAGGGCCTTAAAAAATCCATCGAAAAAGGAAGAACTCAGGAAGGCCCGGCGGGATTGAGACCGGACCATCAGGGCGCCCAGCTCCACGAAGGCTTCTTTCCAGGGGCCCAAGATGTTGAGCTTTTCCGCAAGATTATTCCGGGAGGCCTTGATCCCGTCTAGCTCCTTGGGATAGGTGACAAATAATACCAGCCCCGCCAAGTAGGGAATAATGGTGAACAGAAAGACCGACCGAAGATTTCCCGAGTAGAAAACCAACAGGGCCGCCAGCACCGCCGACACGGCGGATCCGATCTGGGACCAGCTGCGGGTGTTGCCGTAGTAGTAAACCTTCCACTTGGCCCAGCCCTTCATCTTCAGGTAATCCAGAATCATGGCCTTGTGGGTGCCGGTCCGGAAGGCTTCACCCAGGGAGAAGACTAACATGGCTCCGAGAAAGACGGCGAAATGAGAGAAGAAAAAGAAAAGCAGGAACGAGGCAATGCAGGCCACAAAGGAAAAGATCATGCTCTTGCGGCGGCCGAAAACATCCGCCGCCACCCCGGAGGGGATTTCTAATATATTGGTGCCCAGTTCTCTGACGGAAAACAAAAGGCCTATCTGCAGAAAACTTAAACCGGTTTCACGGAAAAACAGAATTAAGTAGGGATCAAAAAACTGCAGGTTTTTCAAAAACCCGTAGAGACAGAATTTGCGGTACTGCAGGTCTTTCTCAAAAGACATGGATTAGCCTCCGGAAAAAAAAACGCTGCCACAGGCAGCGTTTAAAGGTTAGTGGCGAAGAGACTTGACCTCCTGACAAATCGGATATGAGCCGATTGCTCTACCAGCTGAGCTACGCCACCGTCACTCGAAAGTATGCCTTAAACTATCTTTTTACCTTTTTTTTGTCAAGAGATTTTCAGATGATTTTGTGCCGCCTCCCCTCTTCCATGAGCAGGCTGTTCCAGTAGTTCTTATTCAGGTACGCCTGTTTGGTCTTGGTGTCGTCGATTTGACTGCCCCGCAGTTGAAGGTATTTGAGACCCCGGCTCAGCAGGGTGAGCTGGTTGAGGCTTTCTCCGTCTCCGCTGACCGGAACAATCTGATTGTAAAGGTAGTAGTAAAAATGATTGTACGGGTCTTCTTCGCAGATCTTTTCTTCACGGATAATGCGGGAGAGTTCCTGCCGCCCCGCTTCTTTTTGGCCGCCTAAACCGAGAAGGTAACCCCGGAAGGCCCGGATGCAGTGGGCCAAAACGCCCTTGCCGTCGTTTCCTTTGATGGCCCGGTCTTCCAGGTCAGAGAATCCCGACTGCCAGGTCAGATACTCCCCGGGGGCAAACTCTTCGGTCAGACAATCCCGGGCCTCCAAGGCCAGGTTCAGCGCTTCTGAGGCTCTTTCGGGGCGTTTGAGAAAATGAAGCGCCTCGGCGGTAAAAAAGAGTACTTCCCCCGTGGGGTGTAACTGTCCGAGAACGGTCAGGGCCCGATCATAATGCTTCTGATAACAGAGGCTCCGGGCCATCCAGGCGGAAAAGATCTGCTTTTGTCCCGGCTTTCCGTGGATGCCGCAGTGGTTCAGGGGGGTGACAAAGAGCTGTTCCGCCACGCCGTACTCACCCAGGTCGAACTGAATCCGTCCTTCAAGCAGCAGGGCATAGGGTTCCCAGTTCCGCATTCCCCACTCCGCGGCTTTTTCCTGGGCTTCCCGGGCCAGCCGAAGCGCCTTGGCGTGATTGCCCAGCAGATAGAACGAAAGGCCCTCATAGCAGAGGGTTTTGATGTGTTCGTTGTAGAGTCTTTTAGGTTTGATAATTTCCTGGGCCAGGTTGAAATAAAGGGCCCCTTCGTTAAGCCGGCGGAGGCCCATCATAATAAGCCCCATTTGGTAGTTGGCATTGGCTTCAAATAGGGGGTAATCGCCCCGGTCCTGCATGAACAGCAGGGCCTTCTTGGTTTCTTCCAAGGCGGGGCGGTACTCGCCGCAGGCGTAGTGATACCGGCCGGTTTCGAGGTTATAGAGGGCTTCGGCAAAGGTCAGGGGACTTTCGGTGAATTCCTTGAAAGAGCGAAAACGAACCCGGCTCATCTCACGGTCTCCCCGGGCCAGGGCGTACCGGAGATACTGGGTGTGAAGGATCGAAAGGACCAAGGGGTCCTTCGTCTTGGCGGCCCAGTTTTCAAACTGATCCAGGCATTTTTCCGCCATACCGAGCCGCCCCTGGTTAAGCAGCCCCGCAAGAAAACTAAGGTATTTAAGCAGCAGCGGTTCCGAGGGATCGGCCAAGGAAAACTTTCTCAGCAGGCGCAAAGCCGACAAGCCGTTGTCCCGGTCTTCCAAGCCTCCCATTCGGGTGATTAATTTTCGGAGGATGTCGGCTTTTTCTCCGCCGGTAAGTTCACAGCCCTCCTCCACCCCCGGTGGCTGGAGGGTCAGGCCGTCGGTTTCATCCACCAGGCGGACGGAAATAAGTTCCTCCAACACCGTCTCTACCCTTTCTTGTCCGGTAAAACCTTCGGCCAGCACCTCCTCCCACTCCCGCCGGGAAAGAAGGGCGGGAAAGAGCGAAAGGGCGTATAACACCTTTTGATGGGAGGTTCCCAAACTTCCGGCCAGGGCCTTGGACAGTTCCACCGCCGATAAGCCCCGGGTATCCAGGGTCTGGTATTGTTCCAACAAGATCAAATGGTTTAAGGGTATCAATTCTCCCCGGGTCTGTTCCTTCACCTGTTCAGCCTTGAACCCTTCCAGCCCCGCCGCCTTGATGCGCCGATCAATTTCCATGAGGGAGAGGGGGGAAACCCGCATTTTTTTAACGGTCAAGAAGTTCCATTCCTCCGGCAGGGTGCTTTCTTCACTGACCACCACGGGAACAATCTCCGCCCCCAGGGGCGTCTGAAAAAGATCCGTCATCA
The DNA here is from genome assembly GCA_964472775.1 of uncultured Spirochaetaceae bacterium. Taxonomy (GTDB): domain Bacteria; phylum Spirochaetota; class Spirochaetia; order UBA9216; family UBA9216; genus CAYYNJ01. The sequence continues at coordinate 13,892 of CAYYNJ010000014.1, read as the reverse complement.
GGCCTAGGAGGGCGGAGGAAAAGCATTCGGGATTCTTCAAAATAACCACGGGGGGCAGAAGCCTCTCGTTACAGTACCGAAGATAGGCGGACAGGAGAACGTGAAAAAGCAGCTGCCAATCACCCCGGGCGTCTTCGGAAGGGTACTGCCTCAGGATGGTTTTACGGCTGTCCCATATTTCCTTTTCCCGGTCCACCATAAAGGGATACAGCTGGGCGGTTTCGGGTTGGGTCAGGAGGCGGTAGAGGGAGGTTAGAAAGCCCTCCCCCTCGATGCCCTTTAACATCAGCACCGGTTTAAAGGTCTCTTCTTTCTGAAGGTTATGGAGCACCGAAAGTAGGTTGGAAAGTTTTCCAATTCCCGGGGGACCGAAGAAATGATATATTCCCGACAGCGGCGGTTCCTCCGGCGGAAGAATCAGCCGGTGAAGCATTCCTTCCCCCAAAGATTCCCGCAGTGAAAGTTCCCAAAAAGGATTCTTGATGCTCAGGGCGCTTTGTTCTTTTCCCCGGATCATGAAAAAATCCCCCGTCTCTTCGGTTTCGGGAAGCCGGGGAAAGGCTTCCGCCGCCCGGCGGGTCAGGTATATTGCCTCGGTTTGGCTCAGGGGCATCCGCAGGGCCGCCAACTTTCGGTACCCCTCCTCGGGGATAGACTTGGCTATCCTATCCACCAGGATGGTAACCCCCTGGTATTCTTCGGCCCGGGTCAGAAGATATTCGAAGGTCCGCTCTAAAAAGCCCCAAAGCCGGGAAGCCTCTTCCTTCTGGTAGGGAAGCTGGTAGAAGAAACAGCTGCCGCTGCGAAACCCCGATTCCGGATCGGCCCCCATCTTTTCCTGGAGCTGGGCCTGTTCCATTTCCACCAGGGAACTCTCCCACTTGGCCATCTGAGTTAGTCCATTAAGCTCAATCAAAACACCAAGCATTCACCTACTCCCTTTCTTCCCTTCCGAAAAAATAGGAAAACCTCTTAAAAGCTTTTGCTTTATCAAGATCTGCCGCCGGCTCAATCAAAACTGAGCTTAGGAGGCTCGGCGCCTCCTTCCCAAAGCTGATCTTCTTCTTCGGTGAAGGGTCTTCCGTAAACGTAATCGAAAAGAAACCTAAAATCTTCCGGTTTAATATCTAAAAACTGAATTCCGTAGTAGTAGGTGTTGCGGTCCTGATACTTCCGCATCACCCGGCCCCCGATCTTCATCACCCGTTTTCCCATCCTGAGATCAAGATCGAGGTCGCTGTAGAGGGTGACGGTGGACCGCAGGGTCTCGGAGGGATTGGCAAAAAGAAGCCCCGCGGCGCTGATATCCAGTACCGCCGTCCGGTATTCACTCAAAACCTCCCGGCTTTTATTAAAGTAGCCGTTAATTTTAAGCGAATACGCCAGGACCTTGGCAAACTGAAAAGTGTATTCCAGGTTTTCCCGGGTCATGGTTTTATGGCCGTCCCGCCGTGCTTCCAGGTAAAGGTACCCCACCACATACTGCTGATAGAGGATGGGACAGTAGATGACCGACGTTATTCCCTCCATGGCGGTTTCGCGGAAATGGCTGCGCAGATCCTCGGCGGATAATTCGGGAAGAAGCTCCTGCTCCTGATGTTCGGGGAAGAGCATTTTCTCGTTGAGTATCCGGTCTTCACCGTAGACATCATCCCGGGGCAGGCCGTCGCTGGTTTTAGGCAGAAACAGAATTTTCCCCGACTGGCTGATGATCCGCTCCTCCAGGGTCTCGGGATGGCGGCCCCGGAACATTTTGACCGAATGGCTATCGGCAAAATTGACCGCCGCCTCCCGGAAGGCTTCCATAAGGGATGAAAGGTTCTGAATATCCAGATCATCGGTCAGTTCCGGTTCTTCCACCGGATCGTATTCCTCGGATTTAGGGAACTCCATTTCCACCCGGGTTTCTTTTATTTTGAAGCTGATCCCGCTTCCCTCCGGGGGCGGCACCCGTTCATATTTCCGTTGAAGGTTCTTCTGTATGGTCTCGGGATATTTAACCCTCAATACCTCGCCGGTTTTTAAAACCAGGCTTTTAAAGGTCATCACATGGCCGAAATACGAGAAAAAAGCCCGCACCGGCTCATCCTCCCGAAACCGCTGCCAATCTTCCCCGGGCTGGAATATTTCCAGCCATTCTTCATCCTGGGTATTGAGAATCACCCCTTCGGCGGTTTTACGGCTTCCGTGGATTTTCAGAGGCATTTTCTTTTCATCCATGGCCTTCAGGATGAACTCCCGCTCGATGCGGCTGATTGTTATTCCCATTTTTTAAAACCTCTTTTAAGAAACATCGCTCGGGGACCGTGGTCAGACCCGGATCCCCTGGGTTTTTAATACAACTGAAGCCAGCGGTACACCTGGGGCTCGAAAGGTTCCGCCGGTACCTGATACGGATTCTCCAGGTCTTCCCGGTTAAGATGGAGTCCCGCCACCTTCCAGGCTCCCTCCTGGTTTTCGAAAAGGAATTCTCCCGCCGCGGCGGCTCTTTCCCCGTCGGGGAGGGGCAGAAAAAAGCGGCAGTTCACCGAGGCCGCCCCGGGGGCGTAGTAGTTCACCGTCCCCAACCGGTACCGGTAATCCCCCGCAGGAAAATCGAGAAAAAAACGCTCCCAGTACAATTCCTGCCCTTCCTTAACCCTGCCGGAAAGAAGGGCCGTGTCAGGCTTCTTCCCCTGGGACAGGGCCTCCATGAGGGGCTTCAACGCCGTTAACACCGGCCGGTCCTCTTCCCCGCCCCCCAGGGGCCCCAGGCTTCTGTCTTCGGGAAGTACCGGTTTGGGCAAGGTGCGGAAAGGTAGTTTCTCCCGGGTTCCCAAGGGCAGTTCGGACGGGGCCTGATCCCGGGCTTCTTCGGCGGGGCGGGACCCTTCCCGGGACGGCAGGGAGGGCAGCTGGGTCACAGGAACACCCTGGTCACCGCCTGAAACAGGCTCCTGCCCCGCAGGGCCCGCCTTCCTGTCGGAACCGCAGCCCATGAGAAGAATCAGAAATGGAACAAGATACAGGTATGCCCTTTTTTTCATTCTAAAGTTATGCTACCAGATGAATTAGATCATGTCAAAGCAGTTTTTGCCCGCCCCCTTCCGGGCCCGGGGTTATAGACAGGGATAAAAGCGGCTGTTATTATGGAGTTTCACCCGAACTTTAGAGAAATGATAAAAATACGTCCCGTATTTTTAAGGAGTCAATCATGGGCCGCAACTTAACGGAAAAGATTCTCAACGACCATCTCCAGGCCGGACAGCTTGTGCCGGGCGAGGAAATTGCCATCAAAATTGATCAAACCCTGACCCAGGATGCCACGGGAACCATGGTTTTCCTTCAATTTGAATCCATGGACATTCCCCGGGTCAGGACCGAACTATCCGTATCCTACGTGGATCATAATACCCCCCAGCCCGACTTCAAAAATATGGACGACCACCGGTTTCTTCAGAGCGCCGCCAAGAAATACGGCGTACACTTCAGCCGCCCCGGCAACGGCATCTGTCACCAGGTACACCTGGAGCGGTTCGGAGCCCCGGGGAAAACCCTGTTGGGGTCCGATTCCCACACCCCCACCGGGGGCGGCCTGGGCATGCTGGCCATCGGCGCCGGCGGTCTCGATGTGGCCGCCGCCATGGCGGGAGCCCCCTTCTACGTTACCGCCCCGAAGGTGGTGGGGATCCGTCTCACCGGCCGGCTTCAGAACCTCTGTTCCGCCAAGGACATTATCCTCAAGGTGCTGCAGCTTGAAACCGTTAAGGGCGGCGTCGGTAAGGTCTACGAATACTTCGGCCCCGGGGTAGCCACCCTGTCGGTCCCCGAACGGGCCACCATCACCAACATGGGCGCCGAATTGGGAGCCACCACCTCGGTGTTTCCCTCGGACCAGGAAACCCTGCGGTTCCTGGAGGTTCAAGGCCGGAAAGAGGTTTGGCGTGAGCTTTCCGCCGATGACGACGCCTCGTATTTTAAGGTCATCGACATCAACCTGGACGAAATTGTTCCTCTGGCCGCCTGCCCCCACATGCCCGACCTGGTGGTGGAAGTCAGCTCCCTGGCGGGGACTCCGGTGGATCAGGTGGCCATAGGCTCCTGCACCAATTCTTCCATCAACGACCTGGGCATCGCCGCAGACATCCTGGAAGGCAAAGTCATCGCCCCCGAAACCTCGTTGGGCATCGCCCCGGGAAGCCGCCAGGTCATCGAAAACAGCATGGAAAAGGGTATCCTGCAAAAACTGGTCCGTTCGGGAGCCCGGATCCTCGAGAGCGCTTGCGGACCCTGTATCGGCATGAGTTTCGCCCCCAACAGCGGCGCCGTCTCCCTGCGGACCTTCAACCGCAACTTTAAAGGCCGGTCCGGCACCGCCGATGCCAATGTCTATCTGGTATCCCCCGAAACCGCCGCCGCCTCGGCCCTGACCGGGGTCATCACCGACCCCCGGGATCTAAAAGGGGTGGTGAAAAAAGACTACGCCGGAACCCTTTCGGTGGACGACCTTTTCGTCCTGCCCCCGGTTTCCCCTGAAGAAGCGGCGGAAGCCGAAATCATCCGGGGGCCCAACATCAAACCCTGCCCGGTGGCACCGGCCCTGACCCCCGAGATTCCCGTTAAGGTTCTTCTCAAAACCGAAGACAACATCACCACTGACCACATCATGCCCGCGGGAACCAAGATTCTGCCCCTGAGGTCCAACATCCCCGAGATATCCAAATATGTTTTTACCGCCCTGGATCCCGATTTTTACACCAAGGCCAGGGAGGCGAAAAGCGGCATCATCGTGGGGGGAGAAAACTACGGCCAAGGCTCCTCCCGGGAACACGCCGCCATCGCCCCCATGTACCTGGGGGTCAGGGCGGTGCTGGTGAAAAGTTTTGCCCGGATTCATAAGGCCAACCTGATCAACTTCGGCATCCTGCCTCTAACCTTTTCCGATCCTTCCGATTACGATGGGATTCAAGAGGGCGCTGATCTTGACATGACCGATATCATAGACAGCCTCGAAGGGGGCGTTCCCGTGGTGGTGGTTAATAAAACCCGGGGTACCCGGCTGAATGCGGCCTGGGATTTAGGCCGCCGTGACATCGCCATTTTGAAGGCCGGCGGGATGCTGAATTACATCAAAAACCAGGTAAAACCGGAATAATGGGCCACAGAGAACGGGTTCAGACCTATCTGGACAGAGATTTTACCGAACCGATCCGGGATCCCCTCTGGAATAACATCTACCTCTCTCCGGGGTTGAAGAAGATTACCCATGCCGGGCCCTTCCAGGAACTCAGCGCCATCCGGCAGCTGGGCCCCACCTACCACGTCTATCCCGGGGCCACCCATACCCGGCTGAACCACAGCCTGGGGGTGTGCCATGTGGCCCGGCGGATGCTGGGGAACTTGATCCGGTATCCCGAATGTCCCGATTTAACCCTGGAGGGGGTCAAGGCTTTCCTCAGCGCCTGCCTGCTCCACGACCTGGGTCACTTTCCCTATGCCCATTCCCTGAAAGAGCTGCCCCTGAAGGATCATGAAATCCTAACCGGAGAGATTGTCCTTTCCGAACCGCTGCGGACCATTCTGAAGGAAGAGGTTAAAACCGATTCTGCCGCAGTGGCGGCCATCGTGGACACCTCCCTGGAGACCTCTGATCCGGAGGTGCTGTTCTTCCGGAACATCCTTTCGGGGGTGCTGGACCCGGATAAGATGGACTACCTCAACCGGGATGCCTATTTCTGCGGAGTCCCCTACGGAATCCAGGATACCGAATTTGTCATCACCAAGATCCGGCCCCACCTGAACGGTCTGGCTCTGACGGAACAGGGGCTGCCGGCGGTGGAAAACATCCTCTTTTCCAAATACCTGATGTACCGCACGGTCTACTGGCATAAGGTGGTCCGGATTGCCACCGCCATGATCAAGAAAGCCCTCTTTTTCGGGCTCCAGGATGAATGCATCAAACCCGAGGAACTCTACGGGCTCACCGACCAGACCTTCAGCGCCCGTTTCGGCCGGGAGGAGTTTCCCTACCATCGGCTGATCCGGGGAGTCGCCGAAAGGCGGCTTTATAAATCGATATGGGAAGAGGATTTTAACCCCGAAAATCCCGGCCATGAGGCCCTGCTTAACCTGTCGGCCCGATTTACCCAGGAAGCCCGGATTGCGGAACTTCTCCGGGAACGGGGCATCGAAGTGCGTCCCGAAGAAATCATCATCGACATCCCGGAAAACATTTCTTTTGAAATCAGCCTGCCCATCTTAACCGAAAGGGGGGAAATGCCGTTCTCCGGGTCCTCCTCGGTTTTCACTCCCCCGGTGGTGCAAAGCTTTACCCGCAGCCTGCGGAAGCTTAGGCTTTTCGTGGCTCCCCATCTGGTCAGCCGCATCCCCCGCCCCCAGGAGCTTTTTGTTTGGAACAAATAGAAGAACTTTTCTCCGGAACCATCCCCCCCCGGGTGATGCGTTTCGTCAAACAGGCGGGCCGGGGCATCAACCGGTTCAGCATGATCAGGGAAAACCAGAAAATCATCCTGGGCATCTCCGCCGGCAAGGACTCCCTGGCTTTAGCCCTAGCCCTGGCGCTGCGGAAACGGTGGCTGCCCATCGACTATGAACTCCGGGCGGTCCAGATCGACTGGAAGGAACATCCCCTTTCCGAAGAAGGCCGCCGGAACCTGGACCGGTACTTTGAAATCCTGGGGATTCCCTACCAGCGGGTGGCGGCATCCATGTTTCCCGATTCCTTCAAGGGGGAGTTTAACTGCTACCTCTGTTCCCGGAACCGCAAGAGGATTCTCTTCGACCTGGCCGCCGAATGGGGCTGGGACCGGGTGGCCCTGGGGCATCATTTGGATGATCTAGTGGATACCACCCTGATGAACCTGGCCTTCCGGGGATCCTTCACCACCATGCTGCCGGTACAGGAGTTCTTTAAAGGGAAGCTGCACATCATCAGGCCCCTCTGCGAGGTTCCCGAGTCCATGATTCGGGGAATCACCGAATATTTATCCCTTCCGGTGGAGAATATCGGCTGTCCCTATAAGGACAGCAATCTGAGGGCCAAGGTGAAACCCATCGTACAGTCCCTCTCCCACATCGACAAAAAAACCCGGCAGCATATCTATCAGGCCTTCTGGAAGCCAAAAGATGATTTTGACAGCTTGAAAGCCGAGCAATCCTAGCGTACATTTGATGTAAGGTTTACTATGAAATATTCAAAGCTTATGAAAGAGCGGATCCGACGGGTAAAAGTCCTCTTTAAAGAGCTTGGTTTCGAAGTCTACGACGGAACCGTCATGGAAGATACCTTTTCCGGCGGTTTTGAAACGGAAGGCAACTTTGAAGGCGGCTTTTTTATCGACAGTCAGAGCAAATTCCTGGAACTGGCCTTCTCCTTCTCCTTTTCCGACACCCTGGCGGGATTTGTCCAATCACGCCTGGAAGAGATGCTTAAAATTTGCTACGAGTACGGCTGTTACCTGAACATCCAAAAGGCCGACACTCTTTCTTTTTCTATCTTCTCTAAGGTTTACTTTGCGGGGCTTAACTACTACTCTTTAAGAGACACCCTGAGGGACTTCACCGGATGTGTGGACGCCCTCAAGGAGATTATCGAAATTAATAATTATGCGGGAGGACAGGATGAAGGTACATAATCGGGTGGAAGACCTGGTGCTGGCCACGGTAAACGATATATTTGACGACCTGCGTCCCGATGGTCCTGTTTGTACCTGCCGGCAGTGCCGGATGGATGTGGCCTGCTACGTTCTGAACCGTATGACCCCCGAATACGTGGTCTCCAGCCGGGGTCTCGCCCATATGGAGGCGGATTATCACAGCAACGTCCAGAAGCTGGCCGACGTGGTAACCCTGGTGAACGAAGGAATTGAAGTGGTCTCTCATAGTCTCCGCCCCAACTTCGACCACAAAAACCAAACCACCTTTCAGGAACCCGAAGGGCCCCTCTTCAGCTTCCCCATCATCTCGGGACGACTCTTTGACGGCCTCACCTTTTCTCCGGTGACGGGGAAGAAAGTCAGCCTTTATCTCGACGGTGAATTGGTTGCCATGGTAGACCCGAACTGGCAGAATCCCTACGAGATGGTTGACGCCTTCCCGGGGAATTTCATGTTCTGGCCCAAACCGATCAAGGCGGAAGGTGATAAAATCAGTAAAAGTTTTGAATTTCAGATAAAACTGGATGACCCCGAGTTTTCCGGGTTCTCTCACCGCGTTGAAATACCCCTGCAGTCGAAGCCTTACTGGGAAAACGCCTTGACGGAAAACCTGACCCGGCATCTCCACGACCTGCATATTTTCAGAGACTCCGCCGACGACGGCTTAGAGCCTTAAGCTGTTTCTTGCCTTAGAAGGTTTCGGAGTAAACCGAAACGTCATGTACCCGGCCGGGCAGCTCGTCTTCCACAAATTTCAGCAGTTTATTCATCACCTCTTCACCGTGGGTGGACGAGTTGGACACCACCGCCGCTCCGAGCTGTCCAAAGGAGAGGGAGTCCTGAAGATCTACCTCGGCAATGGATACCTGAAACTTGCGGCGGATACGCTCCTTTAATGATTTAACCACATGGCGCTTTTCTTTTAGAGAGGTGCAGTCGGGAATTTCGATGATGATCTGAATCATGGAGACAATCAAGAAAAAAGGTCCTTTATATCTTCCATCTTGAGCTGCAGATCCTGGGCGGTGGGTTCGGCGTCCCGGCTCTGCAGATCCTTCATGGGAAGAAAGATCTGGTTATAGTTCCGGGCCAGCCGGAACACCCCGTCTTCGCCGTACCGGGGATCAATCTTAACTTCAAAATTGTAATCTTTCTCCTCCATGCCGCGGTTCATCACGTGAATAGGATCTGACACGGTCAGGGCGAAATGGGGGCTGTAGAAGAGGAGCAGCACGGCGGTCAGGAGCAACACCAAAATAAAATACATGAGATTATTCCGTGAATCCAGGGCATGGGCGGTCCTGAGATCGAAAAAGAAGCCGAACCCTTGTTCCTCCAGGTACTCATAATCGCCGGGACCGAAATACCGGGTAAAATAGTCGTTGCCGTAACGGCTGTAGAGGGTGCTTTCTCCCTGCTTGATAATCAGCAGATCCGGATCCTGCCTCGCCGCTCCGGCCAGGGCGACGGGAAGCCCCGCCTCGGGACGGAGGGTGAAAAACCCATCCAAACCGGCCCGGCGCCTTTCCTCCAGGACCGTACCGCTTTGGGGCATCCCCACCGCTCCGGCAAAAATGTTGAAGATAAACAGGGTCATCACCAGTGTGGTCACCGAGGCGGCGGTAATCTTCATCAAGTGCCGCTGGGCCATGGGGGAGTTGACGTTCTTAATCTGTTTAAAGATTTTCAGAACCCGCAGCAGCCGAAGTATCCGGGCGATTCGAACGGTTTTAACCACCTTGAGGATATTGAGGATTCCTCCGGCGGAAAAGAGGAGTCCCGAACCGGACAGGATCATCACCATCCCGGGGCCGGAACTTAAGATGAGCAGAGGAACCGAAGCAAGAAAGTCGATCCACCCCCGCCCCGGCCCTAGGTAGTTTTTCAAGCCCCCCCGGGAGAGGGCGCTGTAGGTTCGGGCCAAAAACTCCACGGTGAAAAACAGGTCAAAAATGAAGCCGGTAATTATCAGAACCCGGCGGGCCGCCCAGGTCCATTGGAGGAGGACCGAGAGGTCCTCGAGAAAGGTCTGTATCAGCACCAGGATGATGACGAAAATCACCAAGCCTTCTAAAAAATCCGTTACTTTTTTATACATCCCATCCCCCTACCAGTTGTTTTCGCCGGCGATTTTATAAAATTCATCCAACACCTTCACATCGAACCCGTAGAACCGGTGATTTTTCCGGGCCACACTGAGCCAGCTTTTTTCCATGGTGTCGGCACCGCGGTCCCGGGGTGTGTTCGGCCGGTAGTTCCGGCATAGGTTGTTGATGATGGCGCTGATCCGGGCGGTGGCTTCCATCCTCTGATTGTCGATAAAAGAAAGGTTGGCATTGACCGCGCTGGCAATCACCTCCGGGGGCAGACTGCGCAGTTTGTCCGTCAGGCTGTGAAGAACCCGTTCGGTGAACTGGGTTTGGGAAACACTCTTCTGAACTTCCTGCTGAGCCGCCCCGGGAACAGAGAAGAGGTATACTGCCGGTTTCAGAAGCAGAGAAACCCGAATAAGATTCTTACCCTCTTCCTTGCCCATCCGCAGGCGCTGAACCTTGGTAAGCTCGAAATGAACGTATTCCTTCCGGTCAAACACCTGATCCAGGTATTTATCGGTCACGTGGTACACCAGGCTGTTGTAGCTGCCGGAGAATTCCCGGCGCACCTGGGGGTTAGAGAGCAGTTCCATGAGAAACTGGAAAAGATCCCTTTTTACCTCCTGGGCGGTCACATTCTGCCGACGCAGAAAGGCGATGAAGGAAAGATCCAGAGAGTCCTGCACCAGGCCCTGCAGCTGGGGAACCAGATTCTGATTCACCGTATCCATCAATGCTTTTTCCATAAGGAAAGAGATGTTCTCCCAGTTATAACCGGGGAAAAACTGCGGGGAAGACAGGGTGGGGAAAAGGGCCTGGCGGTTAACCTGAAGAAACTGCAGGATCTGCTCTTCTTTCTGCAGGGGCGGCAGGGGCCCCAGGGCGGGGTTGGCCAACAGCCGGTTGACAAAATTTTTGGCTTTTAAAAGTTCATCGTTAATCTTTTTTAGTATCGACGCCCGTTTTCATAAAATAGAAGTATAGCAGAAAAATATGGGAGGGAATTTCTTAAATAACTGATTTTTGAAATAGGCTCGAAAATGCCTCCTTTCTAAGGTATAGTGGTTTCGTGGCTAAAAAAAAAACTTGTTTGGCATTATTTCTGCTTTTAACCACCCCTTTTTCCTCCCTTATTCATTCCTATGACGTGCCCTTGCCGGAGGATGAGGCGTCCCCCACCCTTTTTTCCGTGACTCCTGAAGAGGACGACACGGACCTTTATCTCGAAGGGACTTGGAATTTTTCCCTCACCGGAGGAATAGGTTTCGGATATTCCCCGGACCGGGGATTCTTTTCCGGCGCCGCCCCGGAGGGTATTACCGCGGGGTTCGGGTGGGAGCAGACCCCCGACCTGACCCTCTCCCTCTGGCTCTTCGATCGTTACTTTCTGGAAACCTCTTTTTCCCAGGAATGGGAAGACAGTACCTTCCTTTTGGGGATGGTCGGCGGCGAAGAGGACTGGGTTAACCGGGTTCACATCGGT
>CAYYNJ010000014.1:0-2651 GCA_964472775.1 uncultured Spirochaetaceae bacterium | reverse complement strand
TGTTCGGTTTCGTTGGCCATTAATTTCCGAATAGAAGATTAAAATCTTTTTCCTGCTCAACCGAGCGAGACTTGGGCTGTTTCAAATCCTGAATCTTGTCATACAGGACAAAAGAATGCGACTTGGCGTAAAAATAAACGGCTGATCCTGCATTACGAAATTTGGCTTTTGGGGATGGTCGGCGGCGAAGAGGACTGGGTTAACCGGGTTCACATCGGTAACACCGCTATCGACATGGGCAGCTACGCAGGAATTACGGTATCAGAGGCGCCTCCCAACGGGCTCGGGGTAACGGGACGGTTTACTCCGCCCCGGTCGGTTCATGAAGTGTTGCTGAGGTTTGACCCCACCGAACGGAGGGATCTTGTTTTCATCGGTTCAAACCGGGTGGAAGAATCATGGATCGACCCGGCGGCTTTCATCAGGAGCCGCTTTTTCTTCCTTCCCGGTTCAACCTTTGCAAATTTCCGGGTGTTTCAGGAATCGGCAGATTCCGGCGCCCTCTCCGGGGATGACGGCCGCGCGTACCTACCCGCCGATCCGGCGGATTACCGCTTTGATGCAGCCCGGGGGCTGTTGACCTTTGTGGAACCTCAGACCGCCCGGGTGCTGGTCTCCTACACCGGCGCCCCCTCGGCTTTCTCCTTCTCCGATGCCGGCCCCGCCTGGGACCCCGGCAACAGCCAGGCCCTGAAAACCGTTACCCTCTCCGACGGCACCGAAACCCGGCTCCTCTGGTCTCCCGGGGAGTTTTCCCCCTGGGAGGTAAACCGCTACTATGCCGCCGAGACTTCTCCCCGGGCGGATGATTTGGGGGGAGCCCGGTTGACCCTGACGCCCCGGGCGGATCCCGAAGGAACCGGCATCCCCCTGCCCTGGAGCCTGGCAGACCCGGAGATTCTTTCCGTGGGAGAAGGTTCGGGGGCCCCGGGGACCCTCAAATTTCACTACCCCCTCCACGACACCGACTCGGGGGCCCTCCTTTACGGACCCGCCGCCTCCCTGGATCCCCCCGAACCGGCGCCGGAGGATCCGGATTATTTCCCCCACATCAAGAACGATGTTCCGGAAGTCCTGCGGCTTCAGATTCTGGAAAACAGCGATTCCTACGGCCTGGATAACCCCCTGCCGGGATCGGTGAAACTGAAAATCAACGGGGTCACCGAAAACCGGTTCACCCTGGACGGCAGCCGGCTCACCATCAACCGCCCGGTTTACCCCAACGACCGGGTGGAGATTTCCTACCACACCGGCGGCACCGGCGGCGGGGGTGATCTACTCTGGGGTTGGGGCAGCCGGTTCTTCCCTTGGTCCGGATTGACCCTGGAAGCCGGGGCGGGGCTCCGGTGGAACCTCTTCGGCGGCACCTATACCAACCGGGAAAACCAGAGCCCCGGCGCCTTGGAAGGGTCTCTCCAGGGCCGGTATGAATCGGATTATCTTAAGGCGGAACTTACCGGTCTTATCTCCCTGAACAACCCCGATACCACCGGCAGTTTCCGGCTGTTAGGAATGGAGGAGGAGGGGTTCGCCCTGCCCCTGTCGCTGTACAACGTCTATCCCGCCGCACCCGGCGATCTTTACCCGGCCAACCAGAGGGGCATCCTCTACGGCCGGGACTACCACCTCTACACCCTCCTGGGATCGGCGGTGCTTCAGGACTACCAGGCGGTCATTCCGGAAGACCAGATTTTCCCCTATGCAGAGGGAAACCCCGCGGGCCCCTATCTTGCCGCCGCCGGCTCCGACGGCCGGGGGGGACAGGTGGCGGTGTTGGAAGCAGAATGGAAGGAACCGGGGGAATGGGTGGGTGTCCAGATCCCCCTGCGGCCCCCCAACGGGACCGGCCGGGACCTTTCATCGGTTCGGACCCTCAACCTGCCCTGGCGCTGGGCGGGGGACATTCCCGGTGACATCGACGTGGTGGTTGAACTGGGGACCCTGGGGGAAGACTTGGACGGCGACGGCCGAATAGACCAGGAGGCGGGGGATTTTAGCGCAGGTTTTTCATTTTTCGATGCCAACCAGGGCATCACCCTGACCTACGGCGGCGGCGGACTGGGGGGAGGCAACGGTTTTCTCGACTCGGAGGACACCAACGGCAACGGCGTTCTGGACGGCGAAAACCCGTTTCAGCTACTGAAGATTACCATGAGCCCCTCTGACCCCGGCTACCCCAGCGGTACCTGGGATTTTCTCCGCATCCCCCTGACCGACGAAGATCGAAAAAAACTAACTTCCGTTACGGCGGTACGCATCCGGGCAGTCCATAAAGGCGCTTCCGAGGGCCGGGAAGGCAAACTCCTAGTGGGGGATCTTTTCTTCGAGGGGTCTCCCATGACCCCCGGGGGCGATACCGCCGCCATGGAAGTATCCGAGATATACGAAGGCCATCTTCCCTCTTCAGACTTACCCGCCAAGCCCTTGGAAAGCCTCTTCCCCCAGGTGTCGGAAAAGTTTCATCCCGCCGGGGAACACCAGAAGATTCTGCGCCACCACTGGGATAACCCGGCCGGTGCGACCTGGACTTTAACCGGTTACATTCCTCCGGTGAGCCTCTCCTCTTACTCAGCCCTCTCCTTCTACCTGCGGGTGGCGGAATTGACCGATGCGCCGGGGCACCTCTTGACGGTGGCACTAGGGGGCCCCGG
>CAYYNJ010000013.1:0-21022 GCA_964472775.1 uncultured Spirochaetaceae bacterium | reverse complement strand
GCCGAGCCCGCGCCTCCCGTCGAGGCCCAGGATGACCGGCGCCTGGCGGAGATCTTCGGCGGCGCCGTTTACGGATACGATCCCCGGGGCCTGCTGGTAAGCGAGGTCTTCCATGACGGAAGCTTTAACGCCTACCGATACGATCCAGCGGGACGGCTTGTCCAGGCCGTATATCCTGATACCGCCGAAAGGAGGGCCCTTTCTTCTCGGGTTCACGGTCAAATAGGGCAGGAGGATTCCAGCGGCTTGTTCACAGAAAATATCCGGCTTCCCCGGCCTCCTATTCCTGCCGATGAAACCTGGCTGTCTTCTCTCAAGAAAGACATGGAGACACTCTTTGAACTCTTCCCCCGCCGAGGGCTCGCCACTCTCAACGGAAACCAGACCCTCTGGAGTGAAACGCATCGTTACGATGGGGACGGAAACAGGGTGCAAACCGAAGACGGCTGGGGCCGTATCGAGTACGTCTACGGGGCTGAGGATCCCCATGCCGTCATCCAGGCGGGCAATGAGCTGTACCGGTACGATGCCGAAGGAAACCTGAAGGAAATAACGAATCTTCAAGAGACAGAAATCTTTCACTATGATTTTCGGGGATTGATGATAGAATATGAAAAACGGAGGGATGGAGAATCCTCTTCTGTGATCTACCATTATGACGGCCTCGGCCGCCGGTCCGCCGCAGTCAGGACCGTCCGAACCGGGGGAGAGCCGGCAACCGGCCGCTTTGAAACCTGGGACTATCAGGGCAGCGGTCATCTTCCCCTGCGACGAAGCAGCCAACCGGGAATTCCTGAGGATCCAGCCAAACCCCTGCAGTCGGGAAATACCGCAAGACTCCGTGTTTTGAGAGCCGGGGATATCCCCCGGGAGGAGGAATCGGTGCAGACCTACCTCTACCGCGGACAAAAGCTGATTTATCTCCAGAGCCGGGGCCGGGATATTCCTCTTTCAGAAACCGGCGGATCGCCCCTGAAGTCCTTGGAATTTACCGAAAACAGCCGGAACAGCTATGTTTTTACCGATTCCCGGGGAACCCTCACCCTTGTCAGCGGTGCCGACGGGATCATCCATGATCCGAGAATCTATACAGCCCACGGAGCCGTCTTGGCGGTACCGGATGATTCTATACCCCTAGGATTCAACGGCAAGCCCCTGGATCCGGCCACCGGTCTCTACGGTTTCGGCTTCCGTGATTATGATCCCGGGGTGGGCCGGTTTATCACCCGGGACCCCGCTAAAGACGGTTCAAACTGGTACGGCTACTGCCACCATGATCCGTTAAACTTCACCGACCCCGTTGGACTGGACGATGTCTATGCCTATTACAGCGACAATAGTCATTCTCTCGATGTCATCTATGTCAACACCACAGACTTCGGAGACGCTCCGCTGGTGGCGGTGACTCATATGACGGCGACTAATAATGTGAGGAATGAGATTGATCCGGACTTTATCAGACCTCGTCCGAATGTATTAACAAGCCCTGGGAATGTTGGAGAAATCCCACGTTATTATTATCCCCGAAAATTCCCCAAAGGTATTCATAATTTGACTGCTGAAGTAACTCCTTTGGCAATGCAGGGAGTAATGGGAAGGAAGAATATTAATACAGATGCAAGCCAAATGGTGCCAACGTATAGAGATGAATACGGTAGAGTATCTGCTCCATTCCAGTTGGATGGTGGTTATAGAATACATTCAGGTTCAGATAATGTAGAGGCAACAACTTTGGGATGTATCAGAATGTTAGATAAGGATGTTGATACTCTGTGGCAAATGGTGAGCCGAAGTAATAAAACTCAAGGAGTGGCCCATATAATTTTGGGTTGTAATAATTAAGATGACGAAAAAAAATTATTTCCTGCTGGTTTTTTTCATTTTTACATGCTTGAGTATTTGGACTGATGATTTTAACGAACTTTCTATTCTCTTGGACTCCAATCCAAGAACTTATCTTAAGGTTAATGAATCTCGAATAGAAGTGCAATCTTTTAAAAGTTTGGAGGATCGGGTTCCAAGTATTGTAAGCTGGGAAGGGGTTGCTAATACTTCAGAAAGCCTTTTGATGGTTGAATTTAATTATCCTGGTGGTGTTTTTCTTGGGGAAGGACAAATGATTCAAAAAATCGAAGCAGGTTTTCAGAAGTGGCTAATTATTTTTAATAAAGAATTTCGCCATTATTCGATTTTTAAGCAAGATCATGAGAGTCCTATATATGATTTTGGGATGGACTTTTCGATACGCCGTAGAAGCCAGCTTTCCTACACCGCCACCTCCCACCTCACCGAGAACGGAGTCGAATACAGCCCCGAAAATCTTAAAGATATCCGCACGGGACGGCCCTGGGTCGAGGGGGTGCCGGGAGACGGGGTGGGGGAGAGGATATATCTCACCTATGACCGGTATCCCAACGAAGGGTTTTCCCATCTGCTTCTTTCCAACGGATTTGTTTCTTACAGGAACCCGTCGCTCTACGGAAAAAACGGCCGGCTGAAGCGGATCCGGGTGATTGACCGGGAGTCGGATTTTGTTCAGGAATTCGGCATCGAAGATACACCCAACTATCAGATCCTTGAGTTGAACCGCCCGTTGAAGAATATCATCATAGAAATACGGGAAGTCTACCCGGGAAGCCGCTGGGATGATACCTGTGTGAACCTCCTGGAGCCGGTATGGCCCCAGCTCTAGGAGCGTAAAAAAACCCCCGCCTACGGCGGGGGCCTCCTCAGAGAAAAAAATCCGGAAAACTAAGCCTGCTCCAGCAGCAATGTCTCGGTGGGGCGGTTGCACACCTCGTCGGGTCCGTAGTACTGGATGGCCCCGGGGTAGAAGAAAGAGGTTTTCACCGCCCATTCGTCCCGTTTGGCCGCAAAGGCCCGGAAGGGTTTGCCGTCCAGTTCCACCAAGGCCTTTCGGATCACCGGCTTGGGTTTGCCGTGCCGCACCTCCAGGTTCATCATCATGGTTACCGGAACGCCTCCGGCCTGCCATTCCCTGGCGGGACGGGCGGTGTTTTGTATCGACGACAGGTAGCCGGTCAGACCGCTGGCGGCGAGCACGAAGGCCGAGTAACCGAGGCCGTAGCCATAGTCGGCGTCGAAGTTAGAGGGGAAGGCGCAGCGGCCTTCGTAGCCGAAGAAGTGGTTCTGGGCGCTGAACTTACCGTTGAACTTGCCCTGGTTTTTCAGTTCCTTCAGCCGGGTTTCCACCATCTCGATGATCAGTTTTTCTGTCTCTATCCGGCTTACCTGGACGTTTCCATGGGGGTCCCGGTCCATCAGCAGCTGCCGCTGGATGTTGTTAGGCAGAGAAGAGAAGGCGTAGGAAGCATCTTTTGACAGGGTCTTGTTGATCCAGCTGGCCTGATCCTCGAAGGTTTTGAGGGAGTTAAAGTGGGCTTCGTTCTCCGCCATCAGGTCGTTGAGTTCTCCGATGAGCCTCTTCATCTCCGGGATGAACTCGATGAGTCCCTCGGGGATGAGTACTACACCGAAGTTTTCGCCGTTATCGGCCCGGGTTTTGATGGTTTCCACCACCCCGTCCACCAGCTCTTTGAGAGTCTGCTTTTTCTCTTCCACCTCTTCGGAGATGAAACAGGCATTGGGGTGGGTGGCCAGGGCGCATTCCAGGGCGATATGGGAAGCGGAGCGTCCCATGAGCTTGATGAAGTGCCAGTATTTTTTAGCGGAGTTGGCGTCTCTCATGATGTTGCCGATCAGTTCTGAATAGGTTTTTGTGGCGGTATCGAATCCGAAGGATATTTCGATGTGTTCGTTCTTCAGGTCGCCGTCGATAGTCTTGGGAACCCCGATGACCTGAACCCCCGCTTCCTTTGAAGCAAAGTACTCGGCCAGCATGGCGGCGTTGGTGTTGGAGTCGTCCCCGCCTATGATAACCACCGCGGAGATATCCCGGGCCCGGCATACTTTCAAGGCTTGGTCGAACTGTTCATCCGTCTCCAGCTTGGTCCGGCCGGAACCGATGATGTCGAATCCTCCGGTGTTCCGGTAAAGATCGATGTAGTCACCGGTGAGTTCCATGGCCTTGTCTTCCAGAATCCCCGAGGGGCCGCCTAAAAAGCCGTAAAGTTTTGATTCGGGGTTACCCGCCTTGATGCCGTCGTAGAGTCCGGCGATGACGTTGTGCCCCCCCGGGGCCTGGCCTCCCGAAAGAATGACCCCCACGTTGATCTTGTCTCCCGCCTTGGGATTGGCCCCTTCAACAAAATTCGCCACGGGGCTGCCGAAGGTTTTTGGAAAGAGCTTTTTCAGCTCCGCCTGGTCCGCCACCGATTGGGTAGGTTCTCCCAATTTTACCTTTACATTGGCGGTTCCATTCTTTAGTATTTCTGGTAATGAGGGCTTATACTTATACCGATCATTCTGGAGTGCTGAATATTCCATGGTCTCTCCTAAGTTCCAACAGTTTTCTTTTCTTTCTTGTATCTTATAAATTCGGGTTTCCAAGGTCAATAACCGCCCAAATTTCCCATGAGGATGTTTATGTCTGTTTATAAATTAACCAACCCCGTGCAGAATTATTCCTGGGGTTCCCGTACCGCCCTTTCCCGGATTCTGGGGTTTCCCAATCCTGCCGAGGAGCCTCAGGCGGAACTCTGGATGGGTGCCCATCCCAAGGCTCCTTCCCGTATTCTTCCTTCTCAAACAGATTCGGCCCTGTCTCTCACGCTGGATCAACTGATTGCCCGTGATCCCGAGGCTCTTCTGGGCCGGGCGGGAGCGGCCCTATTCGGGGGGCGGCTGCCCTATCTTTTAAAGGTTCTCTCGGCGGAACAGCCCTTATCGATTCAGGCTCACCCCAGTCTGGGACAGGCCCGGGCGGGATTCGACAGGGAGGAAAAGGCGGGTATTCCCGCCGATGCCCCTCACCGCAACTACAAAGATACCAATCATAAACCGGAAATTCTCTGCGCCCTCACCCCTTTTAAGGCCCTCTGGGGATTTAGATCCCTCGACGAGATACGGGAAGTTTTTCGGAAGCTGGGCACGCCCGGCGAAATTCTGGGCCGCAAGGAGACGGTTCGCGGTTTTTTCCTGGCCCTTATGGAGATGAAAACCGCGGGGATTCAGGAGATGCTGGATGCGGCGCTGACACCCGGTGTCCTGCCCTCCGGCCATTCCGGTGCGGCATGGACGGCCCGGCTTCAAGACCTCTATCCCGGCGACCGGGGCGCCCTGGCCCCTCTCTACCTCAATGTGGTGGATTTAGCGCCGGGGGAAGCGATTTTTATTCCTTCGGGGGAACTTCATGCCTATCTGCAGGGAACGGGGATAGAGCTGATGGCCAATTCCGATAATGTTCTCCGGGGCGGACTGACCCCCAAACACGTGGATATCCCGGAGCTTCTTTCGGTGCTGACTTTTCAGAGTAGAGAACCTGAAAGGGTGGACTTATCCGGCACCTCCGCCTGTACCCTCTATCGGGTGCCGGTGCGGGAATTCCTTCTCACCCGGATATCTCTGACACCGGAAGAACCTTTCCTGGAGAGGGAACCCGGGGGAGCGGAGATCTTCCTTTGTCTGTCCGGAGGGGTACGGATTCTCTGGCCCGGGGGTGAATTATTTATCGAGAGGGGTGAATCTGTATTCCTAGGGGCTGATACCGGGCGTTACCGCTTGGAGGGAGAGGGGCTCCTCTACGGGGCTTCGATTCCCGGCGAGGGCGGGGCGTGACGATCTGGGTGGATGCCGATTCCTGTCCGGTTCAGGTCCGGGAGATTGTAATCAGGGCGGGGGAGCGTGAAAAGCGGCCTGTGATTTTTGTGGCCAACCGGAAGATCCCCTTCCGGAAATCCTTCTATGCTTCCATGGTGGTGGTGGAAAAGGGGCCGGGGGTAGCGGATGATTACATCTGCGCTCATGTGGAGCCCGGCGATATGGTGATTACCCGGGACATTCCCTTGGCGGCCAAGCTTCTTGATACCGAGGCGGTGGTGATTAACGACCGGGGAGAACGGTTTACTCCCAACGAAATCAGGGAGAAGCTTTCCCTCCGGGATTTGATGCAGGAAATGCGGCTTTCGGGTCTGGTACCGGAGGGGCAGAAGGGGTTTGGTCCCCGGGAGGTCCAGGCTTTTGCCAACTGTTTTGACCGTGAATTAAGAAAGATTCTTCCCAAGGAGGGGTGATGAACATCATTATCGGACACACCAACATGGATCTGGATTGCCTGGGGTCTATGATCCTGGCTAAAAAGATTTTTCCTGATCATCGGCTGGTGAAAAGCCGGCTTATTCATCCGGTGGCCCGGAACCTCTACAATCTCTATCAGAACCACTTTGAATTTATCAATCCTAAGGATCTGCAGGGCGAAAAGATCGAGAAGATCAAGATCGTCGACACCAGTTCCTTCGACCGGGTGAAGGAGTACTTTGCCTACATCACCGATTCTAAGCCCGAGATAGAAATCTTCGACCATCATCCCGCCGGGGGGTGCAACATCCAGGGGGCCATGCTTCATTCTCTCCTGTATGGATCCAACACCACCGCCCTGGGTATTCTTATCAGGTCTTTCGGCATCAGTCTCCTCCCCGAGGAAGCCACCATCGCCCTTACCGGCATCTACGCCGATACGGGGCGGTTTATCTATGAGAACGTCACTCGGGAAGATTTTGAAGTGGCCTCTTTTCTGATGGATCAGGGCGCTTCCCTGAAGCTGGTGAAGACTTTTCTTTCGTCCCTTCAGGAGGATTACCAAAAAGAGCTCCTCCACACCCTGCTGAATCGGGTGGAACTCAAGGATGTGCAGGGCCATTCGGTTCTTCTTAGCTACATGGAGTTGGAGAAGAATATCTCCGGCCTGGCGGCGGTGGTGGAGCAGGTTATGGAAATCGAAAATCCCGATGCCTATTTCGCTGTTTTTTTTATTCCCGGAACCGAAACGGCTCTTTTAATCGGCCGGAGCCAGAAAGACAGGATAGACCTGCACCATCTTTTGCACCACTACGGCGGAGGAGGTCACCTGAAGGCGGGATCCGCCAAAATAACCACCAGCGACGGGCCCGGTTTTTTTCGGGATTTCCTGGAATATCTGGATCAAGCGCTGACCCCTGCCCTCCGGGCCAGGGACATCATGACCAGCCAGGTTCTGACAATCAATCAGAACAGTACCCTTCTGGAGGCTTCCCTCTTCCTGGAAGAGACCGACCATTCGGGTCTGCCCGTGGTGGACGGCCAGGGCCGGGCGGTGGGTTTTCTTACCCTCCGGGATCTTATGAAGGGCCGCCGGGCGGAGCAGATGCACGCCCCGGTGAAGGCCTACATGTGCCGGAAGCTGGTATCCGCCGGACCCTTGGCAACCATCCGCGAGATTGAGCGGATCTTCTACGCCCAGCATATCGGCCATCTCCCCATTCTGGAGGAGGGCCGTATTTTAGGAATTGTCACCCGATGGGATTATCTTCAGTTTAAGAAAAACAAGTTTATCGCCCCCGCGGCGGTGGCAGGGCTTTGAAGGGGGCCGGTTTATTCTTCCAGCAGGGTTAGGCTGTTGTCGGCTTCGAGGCGCCGGTAGAAACAGCCGGTGTGGGCGGTGCCGTCGGCCCGTCGGGCATGACAAGCCCCGGTGCCCTGGGGGGTGACCCGGTAGAGCAGGGAATTCTGCTCGCAATTCACTCGAATTTCCTGTATTTCCAGGGTGTCGCCGCTGGTGAGTCCCTTGGTCCAGAGCTCTTGGCGGCTGCGGCTCCAGAAGGTGGCCAAGCCGGTGCGCCGGGTTTCTTCCAGGGCCCGGCGGTTGGCAAAGGCCAGGATGAGCACCTCGCCGGTGGAAGCGTCCTGCACCGCCACCGGGAGAAGGCCCTGGCCGTCGGGGCCGAAATCCAGCTCCTCCCGGAGGCTGTATTCCCGGGCCAATTAAAACTCTGCGGTCCGGGAGGCCCGGGGGAAGGGGATGACATCCCTGATGTTCTGCATACCCGTGACATACTGGATAAGCCGCTCAAAGCCCAAACCGAATCCGGCGTGGGGAACCGATCCGTACTTTCGTAATTCCAGATACCACCAGTAATCCTCCTCGGCCAGGCCGAGTTCCCGGATTCGGCCGAGAAGTTTGTCGTGGTCGTCTTCCCTCTGGCTGCCCCCGATGATTTCTCCCAGCCGGGGAACCAGAATATCCATGGCCCGGACGGTTTTACCGTCTTCGTTGAGCTTCATGTAGAAGGCTTTTATCTCTTTGGGATAGTCGGTGACGATGACGGGGCGCCGGTAGATCTTCTCGGTCAGGTACTTTTCGTGTTCCGACTGGAGGTCGATGCCCCATTTAACGGGAAACTCGAACTCAGCCCCCGAGTTAAGCAGTTGATCCACCGCTTCGGTGTAGGTGATCCGGGCGAACTCCGAATCGGCCACCGCTTTTAGAGTCTCGATGATACCCTTTTCCACGAACTTGTCGAAGAGCTCCATGTCTTCGGCGCAGTTGTCCAGCACATCTTTGATAACGTATTTAAGAAACTCCTCCGCCACATCCATGTTGCCGTTGATATCGCAGAAGGCCATCTCCGGTTCCATCATCCAGAATTCCGCCAGGTGGCGGCTGGTGTTGGAGTTTTCTGCCCGAAAGGTAGGGCCGAAGGTGTAGATATTCTTCAGGGCCAGGGCGTAGATCTCCCCCTCCAACTGACCGCTCACGGTGAGGTGGGCTTGCTTGCCGAAGAAATCCCGGTCGTAATCAACCGCCCCCTTCTCATCAAAGGGAACCTTATCCAGGGGCAGGGTGGTAACCTGAAACATTTCCCCTGCTCCCTCGCAGTCGCTGGAAGAGATGATGGGGGTGTGGATGTATTGAAAGCCCCTCTCCTGAAAGAAGGTGTGGATGGCGTAGCTCATGCGGCTCCGGATGCGGGTGACCGCACCGATGGTGTTGGTCCGGGGCCGGAGGTGGGCGATCTCCCGGAGGAATTCCAGGGAGTGGCGTTTTTTCTGCAGCGGGTATATATCGGCGGGGCAGTCGCCTTCCAGTTTGATTTCCCGGGCCTGGAGTTCCACGCTCTGGTTTCCCCCCGGTGAGGCCACCAGAACTCCCCGGAGCGATACACTGGCGCCGGTGGTGAGCCGGGGAATTACCGGCAAAAGATCTTCCCGGTCTTTATCGATGATCACCTGAAGTCCCTTCAGGCTGGAGCCGTCGGAAACTTCAAGGAAACAGACGTTTTTTGTGTCTCTGCTGGTGCGGACCCAGCCCTCAACGGTGATGACGTCATCGCCCGGCTGGGCGGTTAGCAAGTCTTTAATGTATCTGGTCATAGACTGGTTTTACCATAAAAACAGGGATAAGTCAAAGCGGGCCTCTCTTTACCAAGGGTTGGCAAAAGGCTTATCATAGGGGATGTGGCGGAGGGTGCCTGAGGGATCCGGCCCGCCCTTTCGTAAAAGGAGAGTGTGTGAGTCAAAGAGATAAGCCCGAATTGCTGGCCCCGGCGGGGAATTTAGAGAGCGCCCTGACCGCCTATAAGTACGGAGCCGATGCGGTCTACGCCGGTCTGGGCCGGTTTAATGCCCGGGAAATGGGAGAGAATTTCTCCTTCGACGACATGTCCCGTCTCTCCGCCTATGCGAAAAAATGGGGCCGCCGTTTTTACCTGACCTTGAACACCCTGGTTAAGGAAACGGAGGTTCAGGATCTCTTTGCTTTTCTTGACAGGGTGGAACCCCTCGAGCCGGATGCCCTGATTCTTCAGGATATCGGGGTGGCCCGGCTCCTGAAAGAGTTTTATCCCCAGTGGGAACTCCACGGATCCACCCAGATGGGAATCCATAACAGCGCCGGAGTGGCCGCCGCCGCCGAAATGGGCCTCTCCCGGGTGATTCTGGAACGGCAGGTATCCCTGAGGGAACTGAAAGAGATTACCTCCCGTTCTCCTTTGGATATCGAGGTATTCGTCCACGGCGCCCTCTGCTGCGGCCTTTCGGGACACTGTCTTTTCAGTTCCTGGATAGGCGGGTGGAGCGGAAACCGGGGCCGGTGTAAACAGCCGTGCCGCCGCCGCTATCACACCGCCGGGGAGGGAGAAAAGCAGAGCGGCTTCTTTTTCTCACCCCAGGATCTTTACACCCTGGATATGCTGGGGGATTTAAAGGCCGCCGGGGCGGTATCCTTTAAAATTGAAGGACGGCTGAAAAACCCCGACTACGTCCGGAACGTGGTCACCGCCTACCGGATGGTCTTAGATGCCCCGGAGGATCAGGAAAAAGCGGTGATGGGGGAGGCCCGGAACATCCTGACCGGCTCCTTCGGCCGCCGCTGGTCCCACGGGTTCTACTTCGAAGACGAACTGAAAACCCTCATCCAATACGATTCCCTGGGGGTGTCGGGGCAGTTCCTGGGCCATATTACCGCCGTGAAGGAGAGCGGTTTCAGCGTCAAACTGGCTAAACGGCTCTACCTGGGGGACCGGCTCCGGATCCAGCCCAAAAGCGGTGACGCGGGGCCTGCCTTAACGGTGACAAAATTAAGCCGAGGCAGCAGTCCCGTGAAAATAGGCACCCAGGGGGAAACAATTTTTGTTCACTGCGACAAAGAGGTCCCCGCAGGGGGGCTGGTTTATAAGATCGGTGTGAGCCGCCGGGAGGATCTTCCCGACGCCGCATCCTTGCCTCTTCATAACCCGCCCCGGCTGGTGGACCTGAAACTGGATCTTTCCGAAGAAGGGATGATGGCAGCGGTGACCGGCCTTGGACCGGAGGCTCCGGTTATCGAAATGCGGTGGCCGGGAACCCCGGAAAAGGCGGCTAAACGGCCTTTGGAGGCGTCTCAGTTAGAAGAGCTGTTCCGGGCCAGCCGTGATCCCCTCCTCCGGGCCGGCCGGATAGAAACGGCGGTTCGGGGGGACTGGTTTCTCCCCTTGAGTGAACAGAAGGCCCGGCGGCGGGATTTCTGGGAACGGGTTTCTTCCCTGTTGCCCCCGGAAGAAGCGCCGGTGGGTCAGCCCGGAGAGATTCGGTTCGCCCGGTACCAGGTTTTGAAAGAAGAGTGGAAGACGGCGGGTGCCGGCAAGACCGATCATCTCCGCAGGATCGTTTTAGCCCGGGGCGGACAGATTCCCGATGATATCAAGGGCGGCCGGGTAATCTCGTGGGAATATCTCCGGTGGCGCCGGGGGGAAGTGAAGCTTTCCGGGAACGAAGAGATCCAATTACCCCATTTTTGTCCCGAATCAGAGCTGGGAGCGTTGCGTCAGGGTATCGACGAACTCCTTTCTTTGGGTGTTAAGAGATTCCGCATCACCTCCCTCTACCAGCTGCCTCTTTTTAAGGGAGAGGGAAGGCTGGCACCCCTGGAACTGACCGCCGCTTATCCCCTGCCGGTGACCAACGCCGCAGCGGCCCGGTGGCTGGGGACTCTGGGCTGTACCCGGGTCCAGGGGTGGATTGAGCTGGAGGAGGGAGGGCTCAAAACCCTGATCGGGGAAAGCCCCCTGCCCGTGGAGGTGTACCAGCGGGGCCTTCCTTTTCTGCTGGCCACCCGGGCGGAGGTGGCGGTGGAGGGTCCCATCACCGATTCCCGAGGGAAGGAGTTCCGGGTTGAGACATCCTCCGACGGGGTTCTTCATTACGTTTATCCCCGGGAGTTCCTGGAGCTGCCTCTTTCGTTTTTTGAAAAAGATACGGACATCTATCGGGAGGGAGGAGAGGACCGGGGTACTTCCCTGTTCAATTACGATAAGGCTTTTGTTTAATTGCCGCTTAAAAAGCGGTTATTACGGCAATTCCCTCCCTGGAGCCTTTTTATTCCCCCCGGTACTGCCGCGGGAGAGCCCAGCCATTAAGGAGCTTAACTTGGATTTTTTTTTGAACATGCCTGTCCTTCTTAAAATTTTTACCAGCCTGCTGATCATTCTTCTGGGGAACCGGTATCTGAAAAATATGGCCTTATCGGTGGCCCTTGCCACGGTGGTCCTGGCATTCTGGAGCGGTCAAAGCCTCCATACTTCCTGGAAAATTGCCTCGGTACGGATTTTTTCTCCCTCCGAGGCGGTGCTCTACGTGGTGGTTTACCTGGTCATCGCGCTGAGTAGTCAGATGAAGGCCACCGGAACCATGACAACCCTAGTTCATTCCATCGGGTCCCGGCTTTCAAACCGGGCCTCCATGGCGGTGCTTCCGGCGGTGATCGGTCTCCTTCCCATGCCGGGGGGCGCCCTTTTTTCGGCTCCCCTGGTAAATACCTGTCAGGGGGCAGATGAGCTTACCGGAGTTACCAAAACCCAGATTAATTACTGGTTCCGGCATATGTGGGAATACTGGTGGCCCCTCTACCCGGGAGTCCTCTTGGCCATCGATCTTTCGGGACTCCCCATCCTCCGGTACATCCTCTTTATGTCGCCGCTGACCATATTCTACATTCTGGGGGGATACCTTTTCCTTCTGCGGCGGCTTCCCAAGGGGGCCCGGGAAAAGGGATCCATGCCGGTGAAGGGTCTTTTCAAATCCACCCTGCCCATCCTGATTACCATGACCGTATTCGGGCTTCTTGAAGTTTTTGTTCCCGCCCTGGGGGATTTCTCCAAATATGTGCCCATCGGCATGGGCCTGCTTCTGGCCATGGTGGTGCTGCAGATTCAATCGCCCCTGGAGGGAAAGCACTGGAAGAAGATCTTTCTTTCCCACCAGTCCCTCGCCTTGGTAATGTTGATTATCATGATAAGAACCTACGGCGCCTTCATCGAGGCTCCCATCCCGGGAGGCCGGATCCTTATGGATGTGATGAGGGCGGAGTTAGCCGCCTGGGGTATTCCGGTGTTCCTTTTTGTGGCTCTCATACCCTTCTTCTCCGGAGCCGTTATGGGGGTAGCGGTGGGCACCGTGGGGGCCAGTTTTCCCATCGTCCTGAGTCTCTTAGGGACGGATCCCGCCCCCGGGGTTCTGATGAG
The DNA here is from genome assembly GCA_964472775.1 of uncultured Spirochaetaceae bacterium. Classification (GTDB taxonomy): domain Bacteria; phylum Spirochaetota; class Spirochaetia; order UBA9216; family UBA9216; genus CAYYNJ01. The sequence goes on along the minus strand of CAYYNJ010000013.1, from coordinate 8,129 downwards.
TACGGTGATGATGGCGTTTGCCTTCGGGCACGCCGGCCAGCTGCTTTCTCCTGTCCACGTCTGCCTGGTGGTTTCCAACCAGTACTTTAAGGCGGGTCTGCTCCCCAGTCTCCGTGGACTCCTCTTGCCGGTGGCCACCATGCTGGGAGGGGCGTATCTGATCAGCCGGGTGCTGCTGCTTCTTTTTTAGAGTCCCTTCAAGAGCCGGTACAGTTTGGTGTAGGCGTACATGACGGTACGCCGCACCACCTGTCCCCGGTCACCGCCGAAGTTTTTCTTCCGGGTAACGACAAGGCCTGAGGGAAGGGTAAAGGCGAAACAGACGGTTCCCACAGGTAGATCTTCGGATCCCCCGTCGGGGCCGGCGATGCCCGATACCGCCACGGCGATGGAGCAGTCCAAGAGCTTTTTGGCTCCCCGGGCCATCTCGGCGGCGGTCTCCTCTGATACGGCTCCCCTTTGATTAAGGGTCTCTTCCTTCACTCTCAGCAGGTCAACCTTGACCTGATTAGAGTAGGCGGTGATTCCTCCCCTGAGAACCGCCGAGGCCCCGGGGTTGTGGACCATTTCTGCGGTGAGATTCCCGCCGGTGTGAGACTCGGCGAAGCCCACGGTGAGGCCCCGGTCGGTAAGGATATCCTTGACCAGGAGGCTGATGTGCCGGTCTTCGGTGGCCAAAATGCCTTCCTCCTCCAGGGCTTTCAGTACCGCCTGAACCTCCTCTATCCGGGGGAAAGGAAAATGTAGCTCTATCCAGCCTTCTTTTTTGAAGTATATTCCTAGATCGCCCTGAAGATTCAGCCCCGTGAGAATTTCCTGTACCCGGCTTTCCCCGGTGTTATAGAGCCGGAAAATTTGCTCTTCCAGGGGGGTGAGAGAGAAAAACTTCCGCAACAGCGGTTCAACCGCCTCTGTCAGCAGGGGCAGGGTTTCCCGGGGCGGGCCGGGGAGAAGGATGAAGAGTTTCCCCTGGGATTCCATGTACACCCCCGGGGCGGTTCCCCGGGGATTGGGGATGAACGACCCGCCCCGGGGCAGAAGGGCCTGTTTCCGGTTGCTGTCGGGAATCTCCCGGCCGTACCGGCGCATCCTTTCACAGATGCCGAGCCACATGGTCTCGTCAAAGTCCAGGGGGCGCTCTAAGAAACGGGCCGCCGCTTCCAGGGTGATGTCGTCCTGGGTTGGGCCAAGACCGCCGCAGAAGACCACCAGGTCCGCCGCTTCCGCCGCGGCCCTGATGGTTTCATCAAGAATCTGCCGGTCGTCCGGGGCGGAGACGTGTTTAACCACGTTGATGCCGCGGCGGGAAAGAAAGGTGGAGATGGCGGCGCTGTTGGTATCGATAATCTTCCCTTGGAGGATCTCACTTCCCACGGCGATGATGACCGCCCGGGGTTGGCTGCTGATGCTGTTCATGGCATTAAATTAGACCGGGAAGAGATTTTAATCAATCAAGGTTCAAACAAAAATCCTTTTTCCTTTCTTTGTTCCGAAGGACCGCTCTTTAGGGAAGCCCAAAGGATATGGTAAGATGCAGAGGCTTATGGCTACTACTGTGAATCGAAAGGAGGCAGCCCATGGGGTGGGAAGTGGAAATTAAGGGAAGGGTGAAGGATCCGGCGGAGCTGCTTAAAAAACTCCATGATGCCTGTGAATTTCTGGGACCCCTTCACAAGGAAGATCTCTATTTCACCGGTCCCGACGGCCATTCTTCACGGTTCCGGATCCGCCGGGAAGGTCAGGAATCGCGGGTCACCATCAAGTCCAAGCGTATTCACTTTGGGGGAGAGATAAACCGGGAGGTGGAATTTACCGTCGGCTCGGCGGAGGAGTTTGAAGAGTTTGCCCGCCTGTTGGGCTGCCGCCGGGATTACCGGAAGGTAAAAAAAGGGTACCGGTTTGTACGGGGCGGAGCCCTGGTGGAACTGTGCGAGGTGGAACCCCTCGGGTGGTTCATCGAGATCGAAAAGCTTCTGACCGACGGAGGGGAAAAGGAACTCTCCGCCGCCCAGGGAGAGGTGAGGGAGCTCCTTTTCTTTTTTGGATTAACCCCCGGAGATGTGGAACCCCGGTTCTATTCCGCTCTTATCGCCGAGGCCAAAGAGGCGGGTTTGGATGTTCCGGGTATCAACGATCCGTCGATACCGGCACCCTGGGATCTTCGGAATGACTCTTAAAGGGCGCCCTCAATCTCAAAACGTTCCTCATCCAGTTTCCTAATTTCATCGTCTTCCTTGAAGAGAAGCTCCATCACTTCCTCGATGCCGGCGGCTTTCTTTAAAGCGGTAATCAATCCTTCCTTCAGGAGGATTCGGTTAATCCGGGAGGTGAGGCGCAGATGTACCGTGACGCTGTCGGAGAAAATAAGAAAAAAGAGGAAGGTGGGCTGACCATCCAGGGCGGCATAGTCGCAGCCTTCCCGGCAGATGCCGAAAACCACCGCGGGAAAAGGCGCCTGGATTTCCTGGGGATTCCGCACATGGGGAAGGGCCACACCCTTGGCCAAGCCGGTGGTAATCATGTTTTCCCGGGAAAGCAGTTTTTCCAGATAGGCTTCCCGGTTTTCCACCATTCCCGAATTGACCAGCGGGGTGATGAGTTGGGAAAGAACGGTTTTTTTGTCGCCGTTCTTTACATCCATGAGGATGAAATCCCGGGTAATAAGCTGCGAGAGGGATACCTTATGGGGGGATGTTTCTAAGAGACGGCTGCCGGCGGATTGGGCGGGTCCTTTCATCTTTCCCCGGATCCACTGATCTATCTGTTCTTTTTGAAAACGCCATTGACTGGCTACTTTGAAACAGGGAATTTCGTCTTTTTGAACCATCCGATGAACGGTCTTTTCGGCAATTTTCAGATAAGTTGCCACCTCACTCAATGTCAGTAGTTCCTCTCCGCGGCCGTTGCTGTTCATAAAAAACTCCTTAAGGGAAATATAGTTGATAAATGGGAAAAGTCAAGATAGAAAAGGGAACAAAAGACACTGTAGGGTATTTAAGTCTATTATTTTCCGGCTTTTCCTGGAAGTTACTGCCCTAAACTAATTCCAATCCGGCGGGCCATGGTAACCCAGGGGTGGTCCAGGGGAAGGATCTTCTTTTTCCCCGCCACTTCTTCCAGAGGAATGGGAACCGCTTCTTCCCCCTTGACGGCCATCATGGTTCCGAATCGTTCCGCCAGCACTTCCTCTGCCGCCTTGGTCCCCAGGAGGGTGGCTAAAAACCGATCCCGGGGGGTGGGACTCCCGCCTCTCTGAACATGGCCCAGGGAGGTGACCCGGGTTTCAAATCCCAGTTCAGCCTGGATAAACGAGGCCAGCGAGGAGGATAATTGTTGGGGAGCGCCGCTGATCTGGGGAGAGACGATTTCTTTCAGGGAAGATTCGTGTGGCTTCGCCCCTTCGGCCACCACCACGATGCTGAAGAGTTTTCCCAGGGCCCGGCGTTTTTCTAAGGCGAGAATCAACTCTTCCTGGTAAAAGGGCCATTCGGGAACCAGGATGATGTCCGCTCCCCCGGCCACCCCGGCTCCCAGGGCGAGCCAGCCGGCGTTGTTGCCCATCACATCCACAATCATACAGCGGTGATGACTTGAGGCGGTGGTATGGAGCCTATCGATGGCTTCCGAAGCGATAGCCATGGCGGAGTCGTACCCGAAACAGACATCGGTGCCGGCGATATCGTTGTCGATGGTTTTGGGAATGGTGAGGATCCGGGGTATTCCCCGTTTCGTAAGCCGGAAACTGTTCTCCTGGGTTCCCCCTCCTCCTATGCAGACCAGACCGTCTAATTTCAAACGGTTGAAGGTGTCCGCCGCCAGGGCGGTTTTGTCCATCTTTCCCCCTCCGGGAAGGGGATATTTTTCCGGTTTTACCCGGCTTGTGCCTAAAATGGTGCCTCCCCGGGTAAGGACGCCGGAGATCCTCGGCAGATCCAAATCTACCGTACGGTTATCCACCAGACCCTTAAAGCCGTCGATGAAACCCACCACTTCAATACCGGCGGAGAGAAGGGGCAGGGTGACCCCCCGGATAGCGGCGTTGATGCCGGGGCAGTCGCCTCCGGCGGTTAAGATTCCGATTCGTTTCATCTCTCCTCCTTGGTTAAGGATAACTTTATCGGTTTTAGGCTTAAATAGCAATCAAATAGAAACGGGTCTCCTGGCAAAGGGGTGCGAAGGATGTCGGAATTACCCTGGGGGGGGTGCCTTTTCATCGAAAAAGGAGTAGCATTCGGGTATCATGAAAAGCAGCAATAATCTGTCTGAAGTGGTGGCGGTTCTTGATTTGGGTTCCAGCGCCATCCGTTTTCTCATAGGCCAGCAGACCGGTGCGGGAGAGTGGCGGATCCTCGACAAGGGAGAAAACAGCCTCTCCTTGGGGAAGGACGTGTTCGGCAGCGGCTATATTTCCCCCGCCACCGCCCGGAAGGCCATCGATATTCTGCGGGGATTTAAAGAGGTCATGGCCGCCTACGGGATTAAAAAATATCTGGTGGTGGGAACCAGCGCCCTCCGGGAAGCCCGAAACCGGGACGGTTTCATCGACCGAATCCTGATCAACACGGGGATAGAGGTGCAAGTCCTCAGCGGGGTGGAAGCCAACCAAATGACCTACCTGGCGGTGGAATCTTCCCTTTCTCCGGTCCTGCCGGCGATGAAACGGAATAACGTTCTCATCCTTGAGGTAGGAGGGGGGAGCACCGAGGTGATGCTTCTGAAGAAGGGGCGCCTGGTGGCCTCGGAGGTCCTCAATATCGGTGCGGTGCGGTACCTTGAAAGAATCACCGAAGAGGCGGGAATGAGCCAGTGGGCGGGGACAAACTACATCGGGTTGCAGACTCATCGGCTCTTGGAAGGACTGGCCCGGAAGGTCGGGCTCAAGAAGATTTCCTGCCTGGTGGCCTTGGGAGCAGAGGTGCGGTTGGCCCTGGAATTTTTAGAGGCCGAGAGGGAAGAAACCTATCAAATAATCCGAAGGGAAAAGTTTCATGCCCTCATCGAGGAGTTTCGTCTTCTCTCGGTGGATGAAATAGCCCTGAGGCTGAACGTTCCCTACGGAGACGCGGAACTGTTTCTGCCGGGTCTCATCATTTATGACACGTTTTTTGAGTTTATCAAGATCGATCAGATTATCGTACCCGATATCAGTATCCGGGAAGGGCTTCTTCAGGGGGTGGTGATGGCCCCCGAAGAGATCCGGGAACTCTTCAGGGAGCAGATCTTGGCTTCCTGCCGGGGGGTGGCCCGAAGGTATGCCGCCGGTGAAGACCATTATGAATACGTGAGGGAAGTTTCTCTGCTGATTTACGATGTTCTCTGGAACGAATTGGGTCTGGAAAAGCGACACCGGCTCCTTCTGGAGGCGGCGGCCATCCTCCACGATATAGGCTCCTACATTTCCGGAAGGGGCCACCATAAACATGGTGCCTACCTCGTCAATAATGCAGAAATTTTTGGCTTAAACAATAAGGATAAAAAGATACTAGCCCAGATGGTCCGGTACCACCGGAAATCTAAACCCCAGCAGGGTCATGAGGGCTACGGATCCCTGGACAGGGTAAGCCGTTTGACGGTGCAGAAGCTTTCGGCCATTCTCCGGATAGCCGATGCCCTGGACAGATCCCATACCCAGCGCATTGAAATACGAAAAATTTATTTTGAGGGCCGCAACATGATTTTTCTCACCGATTTCATCGGAGATCTCACCCTGGAGAGGTTTAGCCTGCAGGAGAAGGCAGATCTTCTTGAAGAAGTTTTCGGGTTCCAGATCTCTCTGCGGTCTCAGGGAATACCTATATGAGTCTCAAAAACATTCCGTATCTTAACTTTGAACTCTCGTGGCTGCAGTTTAACGCCCGGGTTCTCGATGAAGGCTGCCGAAAGAGCCTGCCCCTGCTGGAGAGGCTAAAATTTCTCTCTATAGTGGGAACCAACTTGGATGAATTCATGGTTATCCGGGTGGCCAGGCTGATGCGCTGGAACCGGGAGAACCGGGACGTTCTGGGGCCGTCGGGCAAGATGAGCAGCCAGGTATTGGCGGAGTTGATGCCCCGGCTCAGAAATCAGGTGGAGAGGCTCTACGGCACCCTGGAAGGGGAGGTCTTTCCTGCCCTTTCTCAGGCGGGGATTAAACTCAAGAGGGGCGAAAACTTGAAGGAAGACGAGGCGGAATACATCCGCCGGTACTTCCGGGAGAACCTGTTTTCGGTTCTCACCCCCCGGCTGATCGGTCCCGAGGACCTTTCTTTGAAAGACACCTTGACCAGCGGTGCCATTTACGTGGTTTTTTCCTTCTCCGACACAGAGCTGGGGCTGGTGAAAATACCCGAAAACCTTGACCGGTTTGTCACCCTGCCGGGGAAAAAGAAATTTACCCTTCTTCCCCTGGAAGAGGTGATCCTTCGATTCGGTCCCCTTTTATGGCCTTCTCGAACCGTGAAAAGTGCGGTGGTGATCCGGCTCTCCCGGGATGCCAACCTGTCGGTGGAAGAAGAAAAGGATGAAGATTTTCTTGCCGCCATGGAAGATGTTCTTGATGAGCGTCAAAAGGGGCGTCCTGTCCGGCTGGAAGTGGTGCCCGCCTCCTCCTCGGAGGAAGGCCGGCGGTTTCAGACCTCCCTGCCGGCCTGGGTCGGGGTGGAACCTCAAGGGGTCTTTGTCCTGCCCAGGCTGCCCCGTTTATCGTGTCTCATGGATATGGCGGCGTTAAGCGGGTTTAAACCGCTTCAGTATCCCTCCTGGGAACCGGTGCCGCCGGCGAAATACACCGCCGAGACGGACATCTGGCAATTCCTCAAGGAGCAGGATCTGCTTATCCATCACCCCTATGAATCGTTTGAACCGGTGGTGCACTTTTTAGAGCAAGCGGCGGAGGATCCGGAGGTATTGGCCATCAAAATGACCCTCTACCGTACCAGCGGCGATTCACCCTTGATGCGGGCTCTGGAAACGGCGGCCCGGCGGGGGAAGCAGGTGACGGTTTTGGTGGAATTAAAAGCCCGTTTCGACGAAGGCCGGAATATCGGATGGGCCCGGCGGCTCGAGCGGGCCGGAGCCATTGTGATTCACGGGATGAGAAACCTGAAGGTTCACGCCAAGGCGGCCATGGTGGTCCGCCGGGAACAGCAGGGGATCCGCCAGTACGTACACTTAGGAACGGGAAACTACAACGACAGCACCGCCCGGAAGTACACCGACCTGGGTCTCCTGAGTTCCCGCCCCGAGTTGACCCTGGATACGGCTCTCTTTTTCAACGCCGTCACGGGTCACTCCACCACCCTGGGGCTGTCGAAACTGGTCATGGCGCCGCTGAACCTGCGGGGGCGGTTTATTCAGCTGATTCACCGGGAGATGGACTGGGCGGGCCAGGGCAAAGAGGCATGGATAAGAGCGAAGATGAATGCCCTAAACGATCCGGAAATTATCCGGCTCCTCTATCAGGCTTCAGAAGCGGGGGTGAATATTGAGTTGAATGTACGGGGGGCCTGCTCTCTTTTGCCGGGGCTTCGCGGTATCAGTTCCCGCATCCGGGTCATCAGCATCATTGACCGATATCTTGAACACTCCCGGCTCTACAGTTTCTGCAACGGCGGAAAGCCTGAGATTTACTTTTCCAGCGCCGACTGGAGAACCCGGAACATGGATCGGCGGATCGAACTTCTGGTTCCCCTGGAGGGACCGGAGTGCAAAGCCCGGGGGCTGGAGATCCTTGATACAATTTTCAGAGATAATCTGCAGAGTCAGGAACTCAATTCATCGGGAGAGTGGATCCCCCGGTGGGAAGTCAGTGAGGAGCCTCCTTTCAGGGCCCAGGAATTCTTTCAGAAAACCGCCCTGCGGCGGCACCGGGAGAGGGAGGAACGGAACCGGAGGGAACTGCAGGTCCGCCGGAAACCCCCGGGGGCTTAATCTTTCCCTAGTGTTTCGGACCGTGGATAAAAATCACGATTAAACTGTGCCTCTGCAGTTTGTTACCAGATTGAACTTGAAACATCCCTGGATGGGTAAACCAATTTACCACCCCACAAAGGTTTGTGGGGATTTTTTATCCACGGTTGTGGACACTATCTAATCTTTCTCCCCTAAAAGAAGCCTCAGCTGCTGAATATAGGTGACCAATTTCCACCGGT
>CAYYNJ010000012.1:0-22150 GCA_964472775.1 uncultured Spirochaetaceae bacterium | reverse complement strand
CTTATAGAGATCTCCCGGAGACCGCCGGGGAAACGCCTTTTTTAATATCCGGTCGAGCCGGCGGTTTTGATCGTTGGGACCAATGGTGTATTCGGCTTGTTTCATCGTACCTTATCATACAGGGGAGAGGGCGGTTTGGGAAAGCCCAGGGCCAAACCGTCTGTTGCCCCGAACAGAGGCTGCCGGCGGCCGATTCCGGACTTTCTTACTTGACAAGAAGGGCCGAGATGAACAAACTGTTTTGCAGGAAGGTAGCCTTTGAATCAGCTTATGACCAACCCCATATTCCTGTCCGGCTTTTTTAGTTGGATGATGGCTCAAATACTCAAGGTACTGGTGAATCTCTTTCGCGGAAAGCCCCAGGGCTTTGACGGCTTTTTTTTGGAGTTTCTCTGGAAAACCGGCGGAATGCCCAGCAGCCATTCTGCGGCTGTGGTCGCCCTCACCACGGCGGTGGGTTTTATCGAAGGGGTGGGTTCCACCGTTTTTATGGTCTCCCTCGGATTCACCCTGATCGTTATCAGGGATGCCTTAGGGGTACGGCGCGCCTCGGGACTTCAGGCTCGGGTTCTCAATAATCTGATCAGGGAGTACAGCCGGGACACCGGAAAACCAATGAAACTGGTCAAAGAAGTTCACGGCCACACCTTCCCGGAAGTGACGGTGGGAATGATTTTAGGATTTTTTATCGCCGTAGCCTTTTGTAGACTTTAACCGGGGAGAGGTGATGCAGAACAGGCCCTTCCTTACAGGCCTTGGTTTTATTGTTCTCTTTTTTCTTGCCACCCTTGGGCGGACGGCCCATCTGGAAAACCCCCGGCAGGATCAGATGTGGTCCGGATGGACCGTACTGCTCGTGGACGGCCGGGAAGATCTTGATTCGGTGCTGCCACTGCTAAACCAGGAAGGATTTACCGCAGTCAGCCGGTATAATCAGACCTTCCAGCTCCAAGATTACGGCAGGATGAAGACCATTTCCCTGATCGATTATGAAACTCTTCTGGAACCCTTGGATCCGAGAATAGATCCGTACATGCAGGGTGTGGGAGAGTATTTTTCTGCCCGGGACGCCTCGGGGGAGACTTGGGAGATTTTCTATATTAACGATGCCGATTCGGCTTTACCTCATGGTTCCGAGCTTTCGGCGGTGCTGGAAGAGTCGGGCCTAACCTATGCGTTACCGGAACGGGAAAATCACAGCAGTCGGGCTTTTTCTGTGCTGGGACTGATGTTTTTTCTCATCCTCGGTCTGACAAATCCCGGGGCGTGGAAGGAAGTTCTCTTTTACTCCCTGCCGTGGATCGCCGCCCTGGGAACGGGCGAACCGGAGCTTCTTTTTTCCAACAATCTGGCCGCCTACGGCATGCTTCTCATGGGAAGAGACGTCCGGCGCCTCTGGAAGCATCAGATTGAATACCCCGTTCAGGTCCCCCACCTGGTGAGACAGTTCATGAAGACCGCTTTCCCCGGCGGGTTTTTGCTGATAGGATCCCTGGCCTTTCTTGTTCTTTCCCGCCGCCCCGGTTTTGTTCCCGGAATTCTGCTGGGAATCACCGCCCACACCGCCCTTATTACCGCAGAAATGTCATTTCTGCTATGGCGGAGCCGGAGGCGGCTGCATCGGCTGTTTCACCCCCTTCCTCTGGTTCAGGGAAATAAGTTCATCACCATCCCCCCCCTGGGGCAGTCTGCCCTTATCGCCGTTTCTCTCATGCTCCTTCCTCTTTCGGCGGAGTTAATGATAAGAGAAACCGATTGGGAACTGCCCTTGCCGGAACCGGTGAGTCAGGCCATCTCCTGGGATAATCTGGCCCATGAATGGGCCCATGGGGCACCGGAAAATCTTCCGGGACTTCAGGATTTTTTGGCCCACCGGGCGTATCAGGAAGGTTTTTTTTACGGAGGGGTCTATGAATTCCCCGGGGCCGGTGATAAAATAGGCAGGTCTCGTTTTGCCATCCAAGAAGGAAAGGTCATAGAGGAAGAAGTGTCCCTGGTTGCTTTCGACAATGAATGGTTTGTCAACAGCCTTGATTCATCTTCGGCTTCCGGGGTCCCGCAGATTCTATTAACTCAGGGGAGATTGTCCCGGGTGGGGGTCCGCCATTGGACTATTCCGAAACCCGAGCCTCTCTGGACCGGAGGGAGTCTTGCCTTCATCATCCTCTTCGTCGCCTTCTTTCACCTGGCCGGGACCGTGAGGAGACGGCGGACCTGGTACGGCGGAAAGCGGGAACTGGCTGTTCCCCTGGCGGCGTTATACTCGGGAGATTCCGGGGTCGCCTGAAAGACGGCCGAGTGAGGACACTTTAAAAGCCGGGGATGCCTCCGGCTGTTCATATTTTCACGCCTGAACACGACACAAAGGAGAGTAGAGAGAAATCCATGAAAGGGCTAAAAACATTTCCAAAGGGGGGCATTCATCCGCCGGGCCGTAAGGTTACCGCCGGGAAAGAGATAAAAAATGCCATGATCCCCTCGACTCTGGTCGTTCCCATGCAGCAACATCTGGGTAAGGCCGCAGAGTGTCTCGTTGAACCGGGAGACCAAGTAAGGGAAGGTATGCTCATTGGCAAGGCCGATGGTTTTATCTCCGCCAACGTTCATTGTCCTGTACCCGGAGTAGTCAAGGGTATTAAAGAGATCTTTCTTCCCAGCGGGGCCAAGTGCAAGGCCGTGGAGATCGAATTCAGCGGCGAGTTCGACCGTTCCGGAAAATCCCAGGAGACCTACGACTGGAAAAACCGGGAGGCCAAGGAATTGATCGACCTGCTGCAGGAAAACGGTCTGGTTGGTCTGGGGGGGGCAACGTTTCCGGTTAACGTAAAGCTTCAGGTCCCCAAGGGGTCCGTGGTGGACACCCTGGTGATCAACGGGGTGGAGTGTGAACCGTATTTAACCGCCGATCATAGGATAATGCTTGAGAAGACCGAAGAAATTCTGGAAGGGCTGCGGATCATGCAGAAGATCCTCTCTCCTAAAGAGATTATCATCGGTATAGAGGCAAATAAACCGGATGCCATTGAAAAACTGTCCCGCCTGGCAGAGAAATCCGGCATGAATCTTTCGGTGGCTCCCCTAAAAATGAAATATCCCCAGGGGGATGAGAAGCAGCTGCTTAAGGCCGTAACCGGACGAGAGGTTCCTTCGGGAGGCCTGCCCATGGCCATCGGGGCGGTGGTTTCCAATATCGGAACCGTCTTCGCGGTTTACGAAGCGGTGGTCTACCATAAGCCCCTGATGGAGCGGGTGGTCACCGTCACCGGCGGCGCCATCGCCCATCCCGCCAATCTGAAGGCCCGGGTGGGAACTCCCATCCGCAGCCTCATCGAGGAGTGCGGAGGTTTTACCAGTACTCCCGCTAAAATTGTCATGGGCGGCCCCATGATGGGTTTTACCGTCTACGACCTAGACACGCCGGTGATGAAGGGGACTTCGGGCATTCTTGCCCTGACCGCCCGGGAAGTAGCTTCGGCGGGGCGGACCAACTGCCTGGAGTGCGGCCGCTGTGTTTCCGCCTGTCCCATGGGCTTAAATCCTACCACCCTTTTTAAAACCATCGATCACGGAGATTACTCCGCCGCCCTGGCGGCGGGACTCCTTGATTGTAAAGAGTGCGGCTGCTGCGGTTTCTCTTGTCCCGCCCATATCCCCCTGGTTCAGGGGATGAAATTGGGGAAAACCATGTCCCGAAAATTGAAGGTGAGCTAACTATGGAGCTGAATAACGAAAAACTGATTACAGTTTCGCCCCAAATTCATCACCCCTCATCCACGTTCAGCATCATGTGGAGTGTGGTTATCTGTCTCGTTCCGGCGGGACTCTGGGGGGTATACGTCTTCGGATGGCGGGCCCTTCTGGTCATTGCCGTGTCCATTCTTTTTGCCCTGGCCGGTGAAGCCCTGGCGGGGTACTTGATGAAAAAAAGGACCCTCATGGACGGCAGTGCCTTCCTCACCGGCCTCTTGGTGGCGTACAACATGCCCGTGGGGGTAGATCTTTATATCCCCGCCGTGGCATCGCTGTTTGCCATTTTGGTGGTTAAATGGTCCTTCGGAGGGCTGGGGGCCAACTGGATGAATCCCGCCCTGGCGGGCCGGGTCTTCGTCTTCTTCTCCTGGACCGGCTCGATGACCCGGTGGAACCTTCCCCGGACCTGGCAGGCCGGGGCCGATGCGGTGACCGGTGCTTCTCCCTTGGGGGCTATTAAATCGGGGATACTGGATTTTTCCGGTACCGCCTCGGGTCCTGCGGAATTTCTCGAGCAGACCGGGTATCCCGTCAGTGCCATGGGGCAGACCGTGGCAAACTGGTGTGAAACCACCCTGGGTTTCGCCTCCGACCCTTATACCTGGGACCTCTTCCTGGGTAACATCCCCGGTAGCATCGGTGAGGTTTCGGCCCTTCTCCTGCTGCTGGGAGCGGTCTATCTCTTTATTAAGAAGATTGTCTCCTGGGAAATCCCCGTGGTTTACCTGGCGGTCTTCGGACTCCTGGTATGGATCTTCGGAGGAAACCGTTACGGAGCCGGTCCTTTTTCCGGCGCCGTGGCCTTCAATCTTTTTTCCGGCGGCCTCATGCTGGGAGCTCTTTACATGGCCACCGATATGGCCACCTCTCCTTTGACCCGGAAAGGGATGATAATCTACGCCGCCGGTGCGGGTTTTCTCACCTTTCTCATCCGGTTTTACGGCTCCTTTCCCGAAGGAGTCTCCCTAGCCATCATCCTGATGAACATCTTTGTGCCCATGATAAACCGATTCACCGGACCTAAACGGTTCGGGGTTGAAAAGAAGGGGGAGGCGTCATGAAAGAACTAACGGCAATTGGAGGCCGGCTGGGCATTATCTGCGCCGTCGCCGCCTTGGTGCTGGGATTGGTCAACAGCATCACCGAACCCCGGATAGCGGAACTCAAAGCGGAAAAGCTTTATCAGGCTTTATCTGCGGTGGCCCCGGCAGGGGAGATAGGGGAAGAAGTTTTCACCGAAACCGAAGGGGCGGTACAGAGTTATTACCCCGTCACGGCGGATGGCCGGGCCGTGGGCTATGTGATCAACCTCAAAGCCGCCGGTTATGCCGGCGACATGAAGGTCTTGGCCAGCTTTACCGCCGACGGCGCCATGGTGGATGCCCGGCTTATGGATAACCAGGAAACCCCCGGGTTGGGAAAAGAGGCGGAGAAGCCGGAATATATGCAGAAATACGCCGGCACCGGGGCGGATAAACCCGTGCCTGTGAAGAAGAGCCAATTGTCCCAGACCGAAGTGGATTCCATTTCCGGCGCCACCATTACCTTCATGGGAATAGGAAAGGCCCTGGAAGAAGGCTCCGGTTTTGTTAAATCCCTGGGAGGAATGTGATGTTAAAAGAATTTACCAAGGGGATTTTCCGAGAGAATCCCATATTTGTTCTTCTTCTCGGATTGTGTCCCGCCCTGGGGGTTTCCACCAAGGTGGTCAACGCCCTGGGCATGGGCATGGGGGTCATCTTTGTTTTGCTGGGAGCCAATATCATGGTATCTCTCCTAAAGGACTTTATTCCTTCCAAGGTGAGGATCCCGGCCTACATCGTCATCATTGCCTCGTTTGTTACCATCGTAGAAATGGTGATGCAGGCTTACGCTCCTTCCCTCTATGATTCCCTGGGGGTCTTCGTTCCTCTGATTGTGGTAAACTGTATCATCTTGGGCCGGGCAGAGGCTTTTGCCAACCGTAACGGTGTGGCCGCCTCGGTACTCGACGCCCTGGGCATGGGGATCGGTTTTACCCTGGCACTGAGTTTAATCGCCCTGATCCGTGAAGTCTTCGGGGCGGGAACAATCTCTCTCTTTGCCGTGGGAGGTTTCAGCGGTGTCATCGAGATTCCCGGATTAGTTTCGGCCCCGGTACGGGTCATCGGCCTTGCCGCCGGAGCCCTGTTGGTTATGGGTTACCTGATCGGCCTTTTCAAATACATGTCCCTCAGAAAGGAGGCCCGAGTATGACCTACATTGGCATTCTTATAACCTATATTTTTGTCAGTAACTTTATCTTGACCCAGTTTCTCGGTCTCTGTCCCTTCATCGGAGTATCCAAGAATCTGGAGTCCGCCGTGGGGATGGGTTTTGCCGTTACCTTCGTAACATCCCTGGCCGCTTTGACCACCTGGGCTATTCATAATCTCATTCTTATACCGCTGAACATCGAATTTCTTCAAACCATCACCTTCATTTTGGTAATAGCCTCATTGGTTCAGCTCGTAGAGATGGTGATACAAAAGATTTCTCCTCCCCTGTACAAGGCCCTGGGGATCTACCTTCCCCTTATCACCACTAACTGCGCCGTCATGGGTATAGCCTTGATTTCGGTGCGCAGCGGATACAACGCCCTGGAAAGCTTCGTGGCGGGGTTTTCCGCCGGGGTAGGTTTTCTCCTGGCCATCGTCCTCATGTCCACCATCCGGGAAAAGCTGGATCGCGAATGGGTGCCCCGGCCTTTGAAGGGCGTTCCCATCGCCTTTATTACCGGTGGTCTGATGGCTCTGGCTTTCATGGCCTTTGACAAGGCCCTGCTGAACAACCTGGTCGGATAGGAAAGGAGAGGAGAATGGTAGTTTTAAGAATCATATACGCCCTTTTGGCGGTGGGAATTCTGGGGGTCCTGTTCGGCCTAGGCTTGGCCGTGGCATCCCGGGTCTTGGCCGTTAAAAAGGACGGCAGGATCACCGATGTGGAAGGGATTTTGCCTGGAGTCAACTGCGGTGCCTGCGGATACGCCGGCTGTGCCTCCTATGCCGAAGCCATCGTCAACGACAATGCGGAACTCACCCTCTGCCCCCCCGGCGGACCCGCCGTGGCGGCAAAGCTGGGTGAATACATGGGGGTGGAAGTTGAAGTCTCCGGGGAAAAGATGGTCGCCCAGATCATGTGCCGGGGAACCAGGAAAACCTCCACCACTTCATACGTCTACTCAGGGCTTGAGGACTGCAATGCCCTTTATGCCAACTTTCAAGGTGATAAAGAGTGTCCCTACGGATGCCTCGGTATGGGAAGTTGCATTAAGGTATGCCCATCCGATGCCATCTACCGCCATAAGGACGGATACATCGACATCGACCAGGAGAAGTGTATTTCCTGCGGCAAGTGTTTTGACGTCTGTCCCACCGGGGTCATTAAATGGGTTCCCTACGGATCCGACATGATTGTGGCGTGTAATTCCACCGATAAGGGGGGGGTCGTAAAGAAATACTGTTCCGTGGGATGCATCGGCTGTAAGATCTGTGAAAAAAAATCTCCCGACGGCGGATTTGTTGTTGATAATTTCTTAGCCACGATAGATTATAGTAAGGATGGGGAACGCGAAGCGGCGGCCGAAGCGTGTCCCGCCAAATGCATCGTTTCTATAAAGAAAAAGCTCCCGGAAGCATAACGAATAATATCGATTAAAGAGTGTTAATGAAGAAAACTAAGCTGATTTTAGGAATCACCAATCAGCAGCCTGATGGGCTTGGTTCCGAAGAGTACGAGAAGGGGTATCAGTCTTTTCTGAAGCCCTTTCTACGGACTCTTTACAACTTCGAAGAGATCCCCATGACCTTCTACTTTTCGGGGTCTCTTCTTGAATGGCTGGATACCAAGCATCCCGAAGTTACCATGATTCTCAACGAAATGGTAAAAAGGAAACAGCTGGAACTCCTGGGGGGAGGGTTCTTCGATCCCATCCTTCCGGTTATCCCCAACAGCGACCGATCGGGCCAGATTGAAGCCCTTACCACTCTTTTAAGAAAACGTTTCGGCAAAAGACCCCGGGGGGGATGGTTGACCGAAATGGTATGGGAACCTTCGGTTCCTATGTCCTTGAAAAACTCCGGATTGGATTATGTTTTTTTAGATGACACCTACTTAAAGGTGGCCGGCTTAAGGGGAGAAGAACTATTCCAGCCGTGCCTCACCGAAGATCAAGGTAAGGTGATCAGAGTTTTCCCCATAAATGTGGAACTGCGTCAAGCTTTCTTAGAATCCGATCCGGATCAGAGTTTTAATCAGCTCCTGACCGTGAAGAAAAGGATCGACAAGATGCCCCGCCGGGAAGATTCGGTCATAACTGTATTTATTGACAGAAACAACCTCGATACGGGGCACACCGATTCTTCCTCCTGGGAAAGCCACCCCTGGTGGGACCGTTTTTTTGCACTCCTTTCGGAGGACCGGGAGAACTTTCAGCACCTTCTGCCCAGTCAGCATAATAAAAACGGTTTGGGCGGGAAAAAAATATACTTTCCCTGTCTTCTCCCCTCCAGCCTGGAAGATCGGCAGGCCCGGGACGCCCGACGATCGAGTTTTCGCAGTTATCTCACCGATTATTCCGAAATTGATCTTTTTTATTCCAAGATGATCTACATCAGCAGCCTGGTCAATCTCATGAAGGGGGATAGGTCTCGGAAGAAGAGCGCCAAGACCGAACTCTGGCGGGCCCAGGGCAACCGGATGTACTGGTACCCCCCGGATGAGGCCAGGCATTACCGGTCTTTTAGACGTTGGGGATGGCAAGCGGTGCTGGAAGCGGAAAAGCTAACCCGTGAGAAGGGAATATTTCAGCCGAGCCTGATCAAAACTGATTTCGATATGGACGGCCGGGAAGAATATCTCTTTCAGGGGAACCATCTCAACTGCTACGTCCACAGCCTCGGCGCCGTCCTCTTCGAGCTTGATTTTCTCGACAAACCTTGGAACTATCAGGATACCCATTGTCATTGGATGCGCCCCGATTTTTCCAGGAACTCTTTGGTGGACAGTTTCATCTTTTCCCCCGCCTCGGCCCAGGAAAAAGATCCTTTGATTCCCGACACCATCCACTCTTTAGAAACCTTGGTGTTCACCAATACCATCCTCGATAAAGAGAAGAAAAGAATTGTCTTTGAATGTGAAACATCGGTGCCGGATGACGGCGGTAAACTCAGGCCTGTTAAATTTACCAAGACCTATCAGTTTTCCGTCGACGGCTTGGAAGTCACCTACGATATCACCAACCTGCAGGAGAAAGAGTTTTCTTTTAGGTTTGCCACTTCATTTAATTTCAACTTCTTTTCCGATGCGGACAACAAACTGACGGTGAATTATATTTCCCGGGGAAAAGAACGGATTCTTGAGGAAAAGCAGGGACTGTGCCGTGATGTCAAATCGGTAAATCTGCGGGACGGACACCTGAAAACGAACCTCGATCTTGAATCTTCTAAAAACTTTGAGATGAATATGAGCCGCCTGATCATCGATGACACCTTGAGCGAAGAGCCTTCTTATCAGGGAACGGGCATGAACATAAGTTGGCGGAAAAGGGTGGGTCCTTTAAAAACTTGGAGTGTGAGCCTGAATCTGAAACTACAGCGGCAGGACGGCAAAAAGAACGCCGCCAAGGGTTAATTCCCCAATCTTCTCACTGCCATCCAAATCCACGGCTGGCTTTCCGCATGATAGTATTTTTCGGCAAAGAGAAAATTCACCAGGGCGGTCCGGAAATCTCCCAGGAAATAAGCGGCTTGGCCCTTATAGAAATAGGCGCGGCGTGCCACCCCGGCGGGCTGGGGAAGCCGGGAAAAATTGTCAAGCAAGGTTTGGGCGGTTTCCCAATGTCCCGGCAAAAGTTCTTCTTCAAGGATCATTTTTAATTTTTGATCCGCCCCATCGGATGCGTTTCCCCGGTCTTCCTCCAAGAGAACAGGCATTAACACCAGATCCCGGCGGCCCTCAAGGCCTGATAAGAGAGTTTCGACACGGTTCCGGGTCTCTTCGCTGAGTGCGGCGGGAGAAACCGGTACGGGCTGACCGTTACTTTCCCGGTAGAGCTGGTCCGCCGAGAGATAGGGCAGGGGCCGGGGCCGAAGGGTAAAATCAGCGGGCAGCACCGGACCTCCCCGGTCCTGAAAGGGAAGGGCGGCGGACTCGGAGGAGCTGTTTTTTCCGGATACCAGATATACTTCCCCGCTGCGCAGACTCATGCTGTCGAGTACGGCATAATAATAGGAGACGCCGGAAATGGGCCTGTCCCGGAAAAGACCGGCTCCCGAAGAAACTCTGCCGATCAGGGTGGCCCTGACCAGGTCGCTGCTGCCTTCCATGGGGGTGGTATGGCGGTAAACCAAAAGCTCCCGGTTGGGTTTATCCACGGTGAAACGAATGATTACCTCCGGCGGCGCGGTTTCCACGGAAATGTCTGAAACCACCGCCATTTCAGTCACCGCCTGCTGGGTGTAAAGCACATTAACACCATAGAGATTTACATTGCTGAAGGGAATAAAAAGCTGCTGTTCCTCTCCCTGGAGGTCCACCGCCAAGACCGCATAGAAATAGGGAACAGAGTCATAGGGCGGAAAATCTTCATAACTGTGGGAATCCTCCGGAACCGAGGCTATAAGCTCGGCGTTTTCGAAACTGAGGGCCTCTATGGGGACGGCGGAACGGTAGATGTTATACCCATGGATCTCCGTTTCCGCCGGCCTCCAGCTGATCTGTATGCTGCTGTTGGTGGGCCTTAGGGACATGCGGGTGGGAAAGCTTTTCTTTCCGTCCACCACCTGGGCCGGAAGGAAAAGGGCAAAAAAGAGGATAACCGCCGTTACAAAGAAGAGCTTTTTCATAGTTACCTATAATAATCGGCGGAAATGATTCCTGTCCATAGCGATATTACGGAAGTGTTTGACATAAAAAAAAATCCTCCCTAAACTGTGCTCATGTTTGTGGCTGTGATGTGTGAAATTGTCAGTGATGACAACCGAAAGGATGTGGAAAATATCCTGAAGCTTTACGGGCTTGAGATGAAGATTAAGAACCTCTACGAAACCACATCGATTGGCGAGAAGACCTTATCCCGGCTGAAGCGTGATATCGACAGGGCCACCGATTCCTATGATACGGTGTTTTTTTATCAATTTCCCGTTCAGGAAACCCTGGTGGTCACCAGCCTGGAGAAAAAGAAGTGGCGCCGCAGATTACTGCAGAAGGAGAAATAGCGATGTTAAACGAATGGACCGACCAGATTGGAAGATTGGAAGAGCAGATTTTGGACACCTGGAGGCGTCTTTGACCCCGATACGGTTCAAAAGGAAATAGATGATATTGAGGCTTTTACCGGCGAAACAGATTTCTGGAACGATCGGGAAAAAGCGGAGAAGTTTTTAGGACGGCTTAAGGCATTAAAAAACCGGATTACCCCTTGGGAAGAGCTGAAAGACGAGATTCAGGATTTGAAGGGTCTTTTGGAGCTTGCCCTGGAGGAAGATGAGGCATCCTTAGAGAATGATATTAAAACCACCTTTCAGCAGCTGGAAGCCCGGTACGCCAAACTGCGGGTGAGGGAGCTCTTATCCGATCCCTACGACGGAAACGATGCCTTCGTCAACATCCACAGCGGGGCCGGGGGAACCGAGGCGTGTGATTGGGTCAACATGCTCTACCGTCTTTATAGCCGCTGGTGTGAAACCCGGGGTTTCGGGCTTGAGGTGATGGATCTGCTCGAGGCGGAGGGGGGCATAAAATCCATCACCTTCATGGTTAAGGGTGAGGCGGCCTATGGTTACCTTAAAGGAGAAACCGGGGTTCATCGGCTGGTTCGGATCTCTCCCTTTGATTCCGGTGCCCGCCGTCACACCTCCTTTGCTTCGGTATTTGTGTCTCCGTCGGTGGATGATGATATTGAATTTGAAATTAAACCCGATGATATCCGCATTGACACTTACCGGGCCCAGGGAGCGGGGGGACAGCACGTCAACAAGACCGATTCGGCGGTGAGAATTACCCATCTTGCCACGGGAATTGTGGTTCAATGCCAGAATGAACGGAGCCAGCATAAAAACAAAGCCAATGCCATGAAGGTGCTCCGGTCGCGGTTGTTTGAATACTACAAAGAAGAACAGGAGAAGGAGCAGGAGAAGCATCTTCAAGAGAAGAAAGATATTTCTTGGGGCAATCAGATTCGGTCTTACGTATTTCAACCCTATACCCTGGTTAAAGATCATCGGACGAAACATGAAATCGGGAATATCCAGGCGGTGATGGACGGACACATCGATGCCTTTATCGAAGAGTATTTGAAGTGGCAATGGGAAATGAAACAGTAACGGCCCCCACACTCCTCATCGTCGATGACCTGGCGTTCATGAGAACCGCCATACGGGATATCTCCGTCTCCGCAGGTCTTCTGGTGGTGGGAGAAGCCGCCGATGGCCGGGAGGGGGTGGAAAAGTACTTCGACCTCCGCCCCGATGTGGTTCTTTTGGATATCACCATGCCGGTGATGAACGGGCTTCAGGCGCTCAAACAAATCAGACAGCGGGACCCCGACGCCGCGGTGGTGATGTGTTCGGCCTTGGGGCAGCAGGAATACCTCATTAAGGCCATCCAGTGGGGGGCCCGGGACTTCATTGTCAAACCCTTTAGGCCCGAAAGGATCGTGTCGGCGGTTCGTAAAGCCGCCTCCGGGGGGCGGCGTGAGGGAAGTTAGGCGCCTGTTGGTCCTGGGCCTTCTTTGTTCCCCCCTCACGGTACTATCCCTCTGGGCCCAAGGGGTCACCGTTCCCGCCAGATTAGTGGCAGGGATGGCCCAGTGGCAAGATCAAGGGGTTCCGGCGGAATACTCCTACCTGCTGCGGACCCTTCCGGCCCAGCTTCTTGACTCCGCCGCAGGATGCGAAACACATCAATTAAGCGGGGCTGAACAGGAAGCGCTGGGACAGAAGCTGAGGGAGCGGCAGAGGGATATCCTGGAGAAGGAGGTTTCCCGGCTCCGGAGAACCTTGGATGACATGCTGTTTGATCCTGGCAAAACCAGTGCCGACCGGGCGGGCGCCCGGGCCGCCTGGGAGGAAAAAAGAACGGCCTGGCTTAATTTCACCGAAGATTCTGCCCTGGAGGCAACAATCCCCCGGGACATGCCCTTAGTGCTGTCCAGTGGTGAGGGGGAAAATCCGCTTCTTCCCGTCTTTTCCGGTCCCGCCGCAACCTATCCCGAACCGGTGGATTTTCTGATACACGGAAGCATCGAACAGGTAGAAGGCCTCCTTTATTTTACCCTGGGTATTTACAGCTTCCTGGAAGACAAGGAATTGGTTTCCCTGAAAAAGGCGTATCTCCCCGAAGAGGGGAAAGACTTTCTTGAAGAAGCCCGTTTGCTTGTGATTGATACCCTGCTGGGGCGGTCTTGGGCTAGTTTGACCCTCAAGGCCGGGGAGGAAGCGGCAAGCCTCTTTCTTAACGGGGAGCCCGTGGGGAGCGGAGGGGTCCATCTGGCCTATCTGGTCCCGGGGCGCTATGAAGTTCAGGCGAAGGCTCCGGGGTATGAAGTGGAAACCGTGGAGGTTGAATTGAGGCACCGTCAGAGGGTTACCCTGGAGATGGTGTTGACCCCTCTGGATTGGACTACCCTGAAAATTACCACCGGCCCCGCCGGCGCAGACCTCTACATGGGAAGCCGTTGGCTGGGGGTTTCCCCCTGGGAGGGTGAATTTCCTCCCGGCCAGTCCATCCTTAGCGTGAGAAAACAGGGGTATCTCGATACTTCCCGGTATGTGCCGGAAAAGAGGAAAAGTCCCATGGGAATCGGTCTTTCCGTTCAGGGTCTGGCGGTGGATCACTTGATGGAAACCCAGAAAAAGCGTTTTTACAGCTCCTTGGGGACCTTCGTGCTGACCCTGCCGATTCCTTTCATACTCCAGGGCATTTCCCAGTATTCCGCCCAGGCGTGGTACAACGAAAATAACCTCTACGGCAGCAGTGCAGAGACGGACCGGCTCAGGCAGATTTCCCTTCTTTCCTACTACGGTTCACAGGGGGCCCTATTTATCCAAGGGGCCTTATTTGTTAATATGGTGATTGATGCGGTACGATACGTTAAAACAACGGATCTGCTGTTTACCCGGTAGATTCAGCATCTCGAGGATAATCAAGGAGACCATGTGGCGGGAAAAAGTTTAGGCGATAAATTACGGGCCTTGTTCAGCTCTTCGGGCTGGACCGATGAAATATTTGAAGAATTGGAAGACCTTCTGGTCGAGGGGGATTTGGGAGCCCGGGAAGCCATGCGGGTCACCGAAGAGCTTCAGAAGCAGGTGAAGAAGGATAGGCCTCAAGACAGGGAGCAGCTTATCCTCATGCTTAAGACCATTCTCATGACGGATCTTCGGGTCTTGGATCTTGAGGCCGATCCGGCGGTGATGAATGTTTTTCTGATTTTGGGGGTAAATGGTGTGGGCAAGACCACAACCCTGGCTAAAATGGCCCGGTACTACCGTGAAATCCCCGGAATACTACCGGTTTTAAGTGCCGGAGATACCTTCAGGGCCGCGGCGGTGGAGCAGCTGCAGACCCACGGAGAGCGTTTAGGGATTCGGGTGGTAAGCCAGAACCCCGGGGCCGACCCGGGGGCGGTTATCTATGATACCCTGGAAAGTGCCCGGGCCAGAGGCGAAAATCTGGTCCTGGCCGATACGGCGGGCCGGATGCATAACAAAGCCAACCTGATCCGGGAGCTCCAGAAAATTGACAAGATTGTTTCTACCCGGGCGGGTGAATGCAACTATAAGAAACTCTTGGTTATCGATGCCACCACCGGTCAGAACGGTTTTACCCAAGCCGAAACCTTCCATGAAGCCGTGGGGGTGGACGGGATGATTTTAACAAAGTACGATTCCGCCGCCAAGGGCGGAATCGCCCTGAAAATCAGCCGGGACCTGGGTCTGCCTTTCTGTTTTCTCGGTACCGGGGAAACCTACGATAAGTTCCATAAATTCGATGCCGACCTCTATCTGAACACCCTCCTGGGACTGAAGGGATAGGGGGATGCGGCCGCCCCGACCCCCAGGGTTTCTTCTGGTTATGCTGTTGATTTCGGCGGGCCCTTCTTTGACCGCCCAAGCCGGGGAAGGTTTGAGCGCCGGTCCTGTCAGGGTGTTCCGGTCCAATAGCCTCGGTATGCCCCTGGAGGAAATCTCCGAATACCGCCGGGATGAATTCGATTTTGTCCTGGAAAGGGCGGAAGGTTCCGGTAAGACCGAAGCCGTTTTATTCCGTCAGGGCCGGGAAGAAGCCCGTTGGGAACGGTTCTACGGTGCCGGAGGGATGCTCGAGGAGGAGAAAGAGGCGCGGGGCGAAGAGGTAACCCACAGAATCTACCGCAGCGGGCTTCTCGTCGAGGAGACGGTGAGCTTGGCCGGCATCCCCGGCGAGAAGACCCTGTTTACCTACCGTAACGGCCAGATAGGGGAAATCCGACGGATCGGCGGGGACGGGACGGCACCGGAAACCGTCATAACGTATCGATTAGGCCCCGACGGGCGGCTTCTGGGGGTGTATCAGCGGGCAGACGGGGAAGAGGAGCGGCGAACCGAGTTTACCTATTCTCCCAACGGCGGCTACGGGGAGTGGCATCAGGGTAATGAGCGGGCCGAATACTATCGGTTTAATCAGGGACGGCCGATTCTGCAGGAACAGTGGCAGAACCGGGTGCTGACGGAACGGATCGTCTGGACCGAGGAAGAGGACCGGCCTCTCCGGGTGAGGGAGTTTCCTGAAGAAGGCCGTACCGTTTTAGATCTTCTCGATAAGGACGGACGGATTATCGGCCAGGAGGAGAGAACTCCGGAGGAAACTATTTACCGGGAATTTACCTACCAGGACGGGCGGGTAACCCGTTTGTTGGAGCGCCGGCCCGGAGAGAAATTACGCTACACCTACGTTTACGGAACCGACGGACTCTCGGAAGAACGAATGGAGCGGAACGACCTGCTGGCTACCCGGATTCTGTACCTTCCGGAGGGGGTAGAGAGGCATGAAACCTACCGCCGGGGGCTTCTTTTGGCGGTGGTGGAATATGAAAACGGGATTCCCCTGGAGGGGGAACGGTGAGAAATTCCTGGATCTTTTTTATCTCCCGCCGCTATTTTCGGGTTAAGCGCAAAACCTCGGGGATGGCCAGCTCCATCATCGCCGTGGCGGGGCTTACCGTGGGGGTCATGGCCCTTGTGACGGTTCTGTCGGTGATGAACGGGTTTCAGCTTGGATTCATAGAAAATATTCTCGAGCTTTCTTCCTTCCATGTCCGAGCCTCTTCTCTCGACGCCTCTCTGGAAGAGCGGGGTGATCCGGCGGTGGTGGAAACCTTCGCTTCCCTTCCGGGGGTCAGGGCGGTGTTGCCCTTCAAAGACATACAGACCCTTATCCAAGGCGAGCATAGCGCCTTCACCCCCGTGCTTGTCCGGGGCGTTCCGGGGACCACTCCCTCGAGTGATCCGGGATTTGTAAAGAAGCTGGGAGTTTTTCGGGGAGGTTTTGATCTTCAGGACGGCAGCGGTATTCTGCTGGGGTACGATCTTGCCTACCTCCTGGGGGCCGATGTGGGGGATACCATCTCTCTTGTATCTCTTTCGGGGGAGGGATTCAGCCTTCTTTCTCCGACGGTCCTGGAGTTTCAGGTGCGAGGGCTGTTCCGCAGCGGTTACTATGAATTTGATGCGGGCTTGGCGGTGGTTTCCTTGGAGGGAGCTAGGGATCTTTCCCGGGGGGTTCCCCTGATCTATGGCATTAAGCTGGAGGATTATCACAAGACTACCGCTCTTTTCCCTCCCCTTGAGGCGGATCCCCGGTTCTCTTCCTGGACCATCGACTCCTGGCAGGAATTCAACAGTGCCTTCTTCGGCGCCTTGAAACTGGAAAAAAGCGCCATGATGGTTCTGATGGGTCTTATCTTCCTGGTGGTGGGGGTGAATATCTACAACGCGCAAAAGAGAAACGTGGTGGAGCGCTACGAAGAAATCGGAATTCTCCGATCTTTGGGCGCTTCCCCTGCCAGCATCCGCAGTATCTTTCTCTGGGAAGGGGTTATGATCGGTATGTCCGGAGGATTATTAGGCACCCTCCTCGGGCTTTTGGTTACCCAGAATATCCGGGGCATCATAGGCTTCACCGAAGAGTTGTTGAATTTATTTATAGAAGGAGCGGGGGCGGTGACCGCCCTGTTTACCGGAACCGCCTCCGGCGGCGGTTCCTATTTTTCCTTTTATCTGCCGGATATTCCCGTTCGGGTGATCTACGGCGAGGTGGTGATGATATTCTTCTTTGCCTTCGCGTCCAGCTTGATTTCCGCATATTTTGCCAGCTCCCGGGTGTCGGCGATACAGCCCGGCCAGGTATTGAGGTACGAATAATGGCCCTGTTAGAAGTAAAAGATTTGAATAAAAGCTATCAAAGCGGTCCCGAGATTTTACCGATTCTCAAGGATGTCACCTTTTCCGTGGAAGAGGGGGATGCGGTGGTGATGACCGGGGAAAGCGGCAGCGGCAAGAGTACCATCCTTAACCTGCTGGGCGGACTCGACGGGGCGGACAGTGGTTCGATCATGGTGAACCAGAGAGAAATTGTCGGTCTCACCGAGGAAGATTTGGGCTTATACCGCCGCGATTACATCGGGTTCATCTTCCAGTTTCACCATCTGCTGAAAGATTTTACCGCCCTGGAAAACGTGATGCTTCCCTATTACATGGCCGGGAAAGACCGGAAAACCGCCTTGGAAAGGGCGGCCGACCTTCTGGTATCGGTGGGGCTGGACGGCCGGAGCCATCATTTTCCCGCCCAACTCTCCGGGGGAGAACGGCAGCGG
Source organism: uncultured Spirochaetaceae bacterium (assembly GCA_964472775.1). Classification (GTDB taxonomy): domain Bacteria; phylum Spirochaetota; class Spirochaetia; order UBA9216; family UBA9216; genus CAYYNJ01. Next base: position 4,527 of record CAYYNJ010000012.1, on the reverse strand, counting down.
GTGGCCCTGGCCAGGGCTTTGGTCAACGATCCGGCCCTGATTCTGGCGGATGAGCCTACAGGCAATTTGGATGAAAAAAATTCCCGCATGGTGGAGGATCTTCTCTTCGACTTGGTGAAAAACTTCGGGAAAACCTTGATTTTGGTGACCCATGATCCGCTTTTCAGCCGGGAAGGCACCGTCGGTTTCCACCTTGAGGCGGGGACGGTACATCACCTATGAGTTTTCGGAGCAACCGGTACCTGGGAATCCGGAATTTTTTTACCTATCATCGGGGCAGACTATCCTTAAAAGGAATGGCCCGGGCGGTGTGGGGCATCGGCCTTTCCATGGTGCCTCTGCTGGTGGTTCTTGAAGTCTCCAGCGGCATGATCGAAGGCATCACCCGCCGTTATGTGGAGGTGGGTAGTTTTCACTATCAGGTCCGCCGTTACGTGGGGGGACCCGACGGAATGGATGAAGACCTGCTGATCCGCCGTTTAGAAAACCAACCGGGAATCCTCACGGTGACCCCCTTTGTGGAAGGCCAAGGCTTGATCTACTCTGAGAAGGGCCGTACGGGCGTTCAAATCAGGGGAATGAGCCCCGATGCCTTTCTTGCCGATTCAGGGCTTCAGCGGTACGTGAGGTTCATCTCAGGGGGGTTTTCTTTCGGTGAAGATCAGAGAGGGGTGGTTATCAGTCAGGTGATGGCGGGCAAGCTGGGGGTTTCCACGGGAGATCAGGTGAAGCTTCTTGTGACCCGCCCCTCCGCCCGGGGAGGCAAACCCATCCTGAGGCCCGGTACCTACCGGGTTACCGGAATTTTCTCCACGGGCTATCAAGAGCTCGATGCCTTATCGGTCTATCTTCACAAGGACAGGGCTGAACAGCTTTTTCAGGAGCAGGGGAGCCTGGTGTTCGGCGTAAAAGTAAGCGGCTATACCGATGAGGTGGAAGCGAAGAAAAACCTTATTCGCCAAGCCCTCCCCCCGGAATGGTACGTCCTCTCCTGGTACGATTTGAACCGCAGCCTCTACCACAACCTGGGTTCTACCAAGACCATGCTGCTTTTTATCATGGCTTTAATCATTGTGGTGGCGGCGGTAAACATCTACTCCACCATCCTTAGTCTTGTGACGGAGAGGCAGGAGCAGATTGCCGTACTCAAGAGTTTGGGCGCCCGGCCTTCCGATTTAACCGCTCAGTTTGTCATGACCGGTTTTTTCCTGGGCCTCTTCGGGGTTATTTTGGGGATGTTTTTAGGTTTGCTCATTTCGGTGAATATCAATCAATTTATCGATCTCTTCGAAGGATCTGTCAACTATCTTCAGAGTTTAGCGGGCCGGGTTTTTCCCTTTATGGAACCGCCGCGGCAGCTGCGGCTTCTCAACCCGGAATACTATCTGGAGGAAATTCCCATCCGAATTCCCCTGGGAGAAACATTTCTCATTGGTTTTTTGACCCTCAGTCTCTGCACCCTGGCGGCCTGGTTTCCCTCCCAAAAAGCTGGAAAGGTGAAGCCCCTGGAAGTGATGGGGAAACACTAAAACAAGCCGAGGTACCCCCAAATCTATACTTTCGCCTAGGATTAATGTATATTTACTATAATTAAGGACGAGGAGACGCTATGAAGTGCGACAGTTGCGGCGGAAATGACGCAATCATCCATATCAGACAGATCATCGGCAGTGAAGTAAAAGACCTGCATGTCTGTCAGAAGTGCGCCGCTGAAAAGGGCATATTAACGACGGGAGATAAAACCGAGTTCTCTTTGCCTGATATCCTCGGAGGATTGGTGGATGTCCTTCCCGCCGTGAGCAGCGAAGAACCGGACAAATGTCCGGTTTGCGGTCTCAAACGGGAAGATGTGGATAAGGAAGGCCGGGTGGGTTGCCCGGAATGCCTGAACGTCTACGCCCGAGAGGTCCGGAGAGCCTTGAAAAAACGGGGTTATCAGCTTAGCCATCTGGGGAAACTACCCCATAACCTGGAGACGGTGAAAAAGCTTCTTTTTGACAAAGAAATTCTGAAAAGCGAACTTGTTAAGGCGGTCAGCGCCGAGGACTATGAAAGGGCCGCCCACCTGCGGGACAGAATTCAAGCCATCGAAGATAACGCCGGGGTTCCTCATGAGAGGTGAACGGTCCCTGGTCAAGAATCCCGCCGGTTGGTTTTTTCAAGGCGGCGCTGACAACGATGTGATCATATCCTCCCGGATTCGGCTTTCCCGTAACCTGACGGGACATCTTTTTCCCGGTTCCATGGGCCATGAAGAGGAAGAACGGGTGAGAGAGGCGGCGGTGAACGCCTTCTCTGATATTTTTGAAACCGCCGCCTACGAACCGGTGCTCATCGGAGATCTTCTCCCTTCGGAGCGCCGGCTGCTGATGGAGCGGAAGCTGATAAGTCAGGATTTTTCTCTGCATAAAGAGAAAACGGTGATGCTCCGAAACGATATGAACCAGTCCTGCATGATCAATGAAGATGATCATCTGAAGATTCTCACCTTTCGGGGCGGAGAAGCCTTGTCTTCCCTCTACAACGAAGTGAGGGAACTTGATGATAAACTTGAAACCCGGATTGATTTTGCCGCCTCTTTGGAATACGGCTATTTGGGCCCCCGGCTGGATAATCTGGGGACCGCCATGAAGGGGTCATACTTTGTGCATCTGCCCGCCCTGGTGGAATCAGGACTGGTGGATAAAGCTCTGAAAACCATGATTCAGGTGGGTTACGAGGTAACCGGGTTTTCGCCCCGGGAGGACGGTTCTCTGGGACAATTTTACCTGGTTTCCAACAAGGAGACCCTGGGCATAAAAGAAGAAGAGGTGGTGGAAAAGCTGGAGACCTTGTCCCGGCAGCTGATAACCTACGAGAGGATGGCCCGGGAAGATCTCCTCAAGAAGAAGCTCTGGGAGCTGGAAGACCGGGTTTTTCGGGCCCTGGGGGTGATGAAATCGTGCCGGCTTCTGAGCTACAGCGAAGGGATAGAGCTGATCTCTTCCCTCCGGATGGGGGTCATCCTGGGATGGCTGCCTTTTTCCTTGGAATCCCTCAACAGTTTAATTATATTAAGCCAGAATTCCCACGTGCAGTCCCGTATCGGGGATAGTGAAGCGGCGGAGGAATTGATTCTGGATCACCAAAGGGCTGAGCAGTTCCGAGAGACCCTGATTACGGCTTCAGAAACAGGAGGGAACAACGATGTTTAAAGGATTAACCCAGCGAGCCCAGCGTATTTTGACCATATTTTCCCAGGAAGAGGCTAAACGGTTCCATTCCGATCAGCTTTTGCCTGAGCATGTCATATTAGCCATCATCAAGGACGGGGAAGGCGTGGGGGTTCAAGCCCTGAAAAGAGGAAATGTCGATCCCGTGGGGCTTCAGATTGAAATTGAACGGAACATCCCGAAAAAGCAGGCGGGGTTCATCCTGGGAAATGTGCCCCCCTCCAAAAGAGGGAAGGAATTTCTCGAGAATTCCGCCGAAGAAGCCAAGAATTTAGGGCATGAATATATCGGGACCGAGCACATGATCCTGGCGGCGGCGGTGGAGCGCGGAAGCATCGTGGCCCGCTATCTTGAAAAGCACTCTCTTTCGGTGGACGACCTGAGGGAGCTGGTACTCGAGATCAAGGGTTCCGACGTGATGAACAAGAAGGGGTTTGAAGATCCCTCGGTTAAGAAAAAACCCCAGGCCCAGACAAAGAAAGCCACTCCTACCCTGGACGAATTCACCCGGGATATTACCCTGTATGCCCGGAATAATAAGCTTGACCCCGTCATCGGACGCGCCAACGAAATCGAAAGGGTCATTCAAATTCTCGCCCGGCGCAATAAGAATAATCCCGTCCTCATCGGGGAGCCCGGGGTTGGTAAAACCGCCATCGTGGAAGGGCTGGCCCAGAAGATTGTTAACGGCACCGCCCCGGAAGTGCTCATGGGGAAAAGGGTTCTTACCCTTGACCTGGCTTCACTTATAGCCGGTACCAAGTACCGGGGTGAGTTCGAAGAGCGGCTCAAACGGGTCATGAAGGAGATCATGTCCGCCGGCAACGTGGTGCTGTTCATCGATGAACTTCACACCATCATCGGCGCCGGCGGGGCTGAAGGAGCCATCGATGCTTCCAATATGCTCAAACCCGCCTTGTCCCGGGGTGAACTCCAGTGCATCGGCGCTACCACCTTGAATGAGTATAAGAAGTATATCGAGAAGGATGCGGCGCTGGAAAGAAGATTCCAGACCATATTCGTGGAAGAACCCAGTGTGGATGACGCCATAAACATCCTTCATGGAATTAAAGAGCGGTATGAAGATTACCACAACGTCACCTACACCAAGGAAGCCATCGAAACGGCGGTTAAATTGGCTCACCGGTACATTCCCGATCGTTTTCTTCCCGATAAAGCCATCGATCTCATGGATGAAGCGGGATCCACAAAACGGATCCAGAACACCGTTCAGCCCGAAGAGCTGAGTGCCCTGGATCAGGAGGTGGCGCGGCTCACCGATGAGAAATTGGCCCTGGTTAATTCTCAGAATTAC
>CAYYNJ010000011.1:17995-23846 GCA_964472775.1 uncultured Spirochaetaceae bacterium | reverse complement strand
GGTAGATGTTTCTCAGCTGTCTCTCGGTGGTCGCCGTATCATTAAAAAATTTTTGCTTGTCCAGGTGCTGTCGGTGATATTCGCTCCGGGTTCCCCGCTGCCGTTCCCGGGGCTCTTTTCCCGGGCCCTGGGGCTTTCGTTTCAAAAGTCTGTCGTATTTATCATTTCCGTAAATATTCAAGCCCAGTCGTCTTACCACCTTGCCCCGGGCCGTGCTGTTTCTTGCCATAGTTAGCAATCCTCACATAAATTAGTTAGTTGAGACAAATCTTATAAAAAAACTCAAGTATATGCAAGCCCCGGATCCATCCCCGCCATCACCATATTTCTGACCACGGTGGGCCGCCGAAAGGAGGCGCCCCCGGGGCCCTCCAATGTTGACAGCCCCCGGTTTTACCCCTAACATAGTCTTGCCGTAAAACGGCCCAAACGGGCTTGGTTTATCTATTCCCCGGGGGAAAACCGAAGCTTCTTAAAGGTATTCTCAAATGGCTTTTCTGAAAAACCTTTCCGCTAAACAGAAAGTTCTTCTAGCCGATCTGACCATCTTGTTGTCAGCCATCCTTTGGGGGGGCGATTACATTTTTGCCAAAAAAGCCCTGGAGACCATTTCGCCGGGCTACCTTAATGCGGTTAGGTTCTCCATCTGCGCCCTCATCCTTTTAGCCTTTCTCTGGAAAAGACTTAAGGGACTCAAAGTCTCGGATATCCTGGCGGGTCTGGTCACGGGGGTCATGATGTTCGGCGGTTTTATAGGCCAGACTTCGGGGCTGATGTTCACCAGTGTGGGGAACAACGCCTTCATTACCAGCGCCTATGTGATTCTGGTGCCCTTCATCGCCTGGGCCCTCACCAGGGTCCGCCCCGGGGTCAACAACTTTGTGGCGGTTCTTTTCTGTATGGCCGGCATCGGTTTTCTCACCCTCCAGGGGGGCTTTTCCCTGTCCCGGGGCGATACGATTACCATGCTGGGGGCGGTCTTTTTCGGCTTTGAAATTGCCCTTTTGGGGATATACGCCAAGCGGATGGATCCTTTTCTTCTGGCCCTGCTGGAGGCTTCGGTGGTGGCGGTCCTTTTCTGGGCCTACGCCCTGCTTTTCGAATCCCCCCCCGCGGTGATAGACCGGCCCTTGGTGGTCTCCATGATCTATATCACATTTTTCGGGTCCGTCATCACCCATATCCTGGTGACGGTGGCCCTGAAATATACCAGCTCCAGCCACGGGGCCCTTCTCTGTGCCACCGAAGCGGTATTCGGGGTCATTTTAGCCGCTCTTTTTCTGGGCGAAAGGTTCTCACGGAACGGCTGGATCGGAAGCGCCCTGGTTCTTTTGGCGGTGGTCATCGCCGAGGTGGGAGAGGGCCTCATATCAAATCGGAATAAGCGCAGACTGAACGCCGGATTGACCGCCGCCGTTTCCCCGGGAGCGGCGGACGGTGAGGCTGCGGCAGAACCGGTTTTACAGGGAGAAACAAAACTATGACAGAAGAATCTTTTATCACCGCCATCGACGACCTGGACGATTTTATCGGACGTTCCCCCTCGCCCTCCCACGCCGTGGCGGAGCTGGAACGGCGTTTGAAGCTTCAGGGATTCGAGGCTCTCCCGGAGGGGGATTCCTGGACCCTTAAGCCCGGGGGCCGCTATTTTATCAATCGTAACGGTTCGGCCCTGGCGGCCTTTGTCCTGGGTTCGGCGCCGTCCGCCCGGGGGTTCCTCTTGGCCGGAGCCCACACCGACAGCCCGGGACTCAAGGTCAAGGATCTGTCCGGTCAAGCCGGCCCCGGCGGATTCCGCTACGCCGTGGAAATCTACGGCGGCCCCATCGTTTCTACCTGGTTAGACCGGGACCTGTCCCTGGCCGGCACCGTGATGGTCCGCCGGGACGGAGAGTGGACCCGGGTTCTGGTGAACCTGCCGAACCGGCGGGTGATCATCCCCAATCTGGCCATCCATTTTAACCGTGAGATCAACGATGGGTTCAAATACAACCCCCAAGAGCATTTGGCTTTTCTCGCCGGCGACGGTTCCACCGCTGGAGATCCCCTGAAAGAAGCCCTGGCGGGGGAACTGAAGGTTTCTTCCAATGATCTAGGACCGGCGGAGCTGTTTCTCTACTCTCCCGAACCGGGGATAAAGACCGGGTTGACCGGCCCGTTCTATTCCGCTCCCCGGATCGACAACCTGGCGGGGTGCCATGCAATACTTTCCGCCCTGGAACAGGTTGCTCCTGCGGAACGGGGGGTGGGGGCCTTCTTTTTTGACAATGAAGAGGTGGGAAGCACCTCCCGGCAAGGGGCCAATTCTTCGTTTATCCGGGACATGATTGACCGAATCAGCCTGGTTCTTTCGGAAGACAAACAAGCCCCCTATCAGGCCAGGGCTAATTCTGTTCTCTTGTCGGTGGACGGTGCCCATGCGGTTCATCCGGGCTATCAGGATAAACACGATAAGGCCTACGCCCCGGTTTTAAACGGAGGGCCCGTTATTAAGAGCCACGCCAGCCTGAAGTACGCCACCACCGGGGAAGGCACCGCCCTATTGGAAGATCTCTGCGCCAAGGGAAATATTCCGGTTCAACGGTTCGCCATAAGGTCCGACCTGCCCTGCGGCAGCACCATCGGCCCCCTTTCGAGCAGCCTCTCCGGGGTTCCCACGGTGGATCTAGGGATTCCCATGCTGGCCATGCACAGTATCCGGGAAACCGCCGGTATCAAAGACCAGGCTTACATGGTTTCTCTTCTAAAGGGATTTTTCGGGCGAGCCTGATACTGTTTCTGCTGCATCACCGGGGGGGGGATCCCCGCCTCGGTTTCCCCGGGCCTTCGTACCCAAGAGCCGGTTTTTCGTATATAATAAAACCGGGGGGCTTCATGGGACTACCGAATTGGGATAACTACACGAGGAAACCTCCGGGATTGGAGCGGACCGCCGGATTGTGGGACGCCACTTTTTTCGGATTGATGAACAACGCTCTTCCCATCTCCATCTGGATGACCCTGTCGGGCCTGGCGTGGTTTCCCGGGGGCAATCTTCTTTTAGCCAATATAATAACCTTTGTCCTCATCCTTTTCGGGTACTCTCTGGTATGGGGAATTCTGGGCGGATCCATGCCCCGGAGCGGAGGATCCTATGTTTACAACTCCCGGATCCTGCATCCCATGCTGGGGATGATCATCAGCTTCTGGAACGGCGCCTTCATCATGCTGGCCTGGATCTGCGTGCTGGCTCCCTGGTTCTGGCAGATTGGAATGCCCCTGATTGTAGGGGCCCTCACCGGCGGGGAGGTTACGGCCACTCCCCTGGCTTCGGGCTGGGGCCTCTATCTCGGCACCTCTCTGGTCAATATTTCCGCCTTTCTCATGGTTCTCATGGGGATGAAGAACTACTTTTCGGTGCAGCGGGTGCTGGTGGTTATTTCTCTTTTGGCCATTACGGTGGTGGGCATCATCTTTGCCCGGACCAGTCATCAGGATTTTATCGCCCTCTGGGACGGATTCGCCGCCCGCCGGGGCGGGGCAGAATTTAATGAGCTCATTGCCCTGGCCCGGGCCGAGATGGGGGGCATCCCCCAGGGATGGAACTGGCGCAGTACCCTGGGGCTCATGCTGCCGGTGAGCTGGGGTCTTATCTACGGCTATGTGGTCATATTCATAGGCGGCGAGGTGAAGAATCCGCGGGTGAACATCCTCCGTTCCCAGGTGCTTATCACGGTGATCTCCGGATTTTTCATGGTCTGGATCGGTCTGGAGTACAGCCGTATGCTGGGCTGGGAGGGGATGCACGCCGTGGCATGGATGGCGGAGAAGGGGATTGCCTCGGTGGAGGTACCCATCCATCTTCACTACATCAGCATCGCTTCGTTCCTCACGGGGTTTGAGCGTTCCCTGGGCCTGCTTTTAGGTTTATCCTTCTTGGCCTCCAACTGGCTCTGGGTGGTTTTCTCCTACATCGCCTGGAGCCGGGCCGCCATGGCCTGGGGCAAGGACCGTATCGGACCTCGATGGTTTACAAAGCTCTCCGGCAGGCAGGGGCAGCCCGTGATGCTCCTGCTGGCCATGCTGGTGGTGAGCCAGCTGGCTCTGATTTACTTCATCATCTATTCCGAAGTCCGCCATTCCCTGTCGGTGGGGGTGATGCAGCTTCTGTCCGTGTTTGCCTTTACCGCCCTGGGATGTCTGCTTTTTCCCTTTCTTAAAAAGATGCGGCCCATCTGGAACCTTTCGCCTTACCGGCACTGGAAGCTGGCGGGAATCCCCATGGCCGCCTTAGCGGGGGCGGTCTCCCTGGTGCTCACCGGTTTGCTGTTAGCCGCCTTTTTCCTGAACGATGAATTTGAGGAACTCCACCTCTGGTGGGTCATCATAAACCTCATCGTCTGGGCGGCGGGAGGACTCTGGTACCTCCTTTGGAAGAAGATTCAATCCCGCCGGGGTTTGGATGTAAGAAAAACCTTTACCGAAATGCCTCCCGAGTAGGGCTGTTCCAGGAGTACAGGATGCAGGAAAATCTTTCAACCCAGGCCATACGAGACGAGCTTCAGGCTGTTTTAGGGAATCCTCTCTTTCAAGGGGCCGGCCGGGCCAGTACTTTTCTTAAATTTATCGTGGAAGAAACCCTGGCAGGCCGGGATCACCGGCTCAAGGAGTATACCATCGGCGTCGAGGTGTTTCAAAAGGGAAAAGACTTCCTTCCCCAGGCCGACCCGGCGGTGCGGATCGAAGCGGGACGCCTGAGAAAAAGACTGGAACAGTACTACCTCTCCCAGCGGGAAGGCACCATCGAAATAACCATTCCCAAGGGCGGGTACATTCCTCATTTCAAGCCTCGGATGACGATGCTTTCCTCCGCCGGCGCCGATTCTTCCCGAGAAAAAAAACCGCCTTCCCTGGCCATCCATCCCTTCGATTCGGCCACCCCGAAGGAGACTTCGCTTTTTGCGGATCTTCTGACCCAGGAACTGAAGAAAGCCGTGGGCGGCTCGGGAGACTTTCTCCTGCTGGGGGATAAAGAAGGAAAGCCCGATTACCTTCTGACGGGGAAAATCTTCCGCCGCCGGGGGAGCCTCCTTCTGTACTGCGACCTGATTTGTCAGGAGGACGGCAGCATTCTCTGGACCGAAAGCTTTCCCCTCAAGAGCCCCGGGGGATTTCCCATCAAGATGGCCGAGGCCTTGGCCGATCAAGTGGCCGCCTTGATCACCGGCCGGGGAGGGGTTCTCTACGACTTGATCGGCGAAGAGATGCAGAATAACGATGAGGTTCCCGCCGATCCCCTGGGTATCCGGATTCTCTACATTCTTCACAAAAAAAGAATGGAACCGGGTCTGGCGGGACGAATCCGCATCGCCATCGAGAGGCTTCTGGCCCAGCAGGAGGACCGGGGAGACCTGTGCGCCCTTTTATCTCAGGTCTACTGGGATTTCTGTATGGATGTGGACTGGAACGCCCTGGTGCAAAGGGATGAAACTTTTGAGTTTTGCCGCCGCAAGGCGCTGAGGTGGCGGGATGAATCGCTGAGGCTGGATCCCGACGGGGAAGATACCCTGGTATGCGGTCTCCGCAGCAGTTTTCATACCGGTGATTTCGAGGCCCTTCGAATCGCCGCAGAAAGACTCTTCCGGTCCGGAAAAGCCTCGCCCTTTTCCATGGCCACCGGCGCCCTGCTCTACGGCCTGAGCGGCGGTTGGGAAACGGGGAAGGCCATCCTCGAAGACTGTATGCCCCTGATGACCACCTTTCCCGGCTGGTTTAATCACCTTCACTGCCAGTACCACCTCAGGCAGATGGATTACGAAGTGGTGATGGAAAAAGCCCGCCCCTTCGGTCAGGGCGAGGTTCTCTGGCATTA
>CAYYNJ010000011.1:14382-17985 GCA_964472775.1 uncultured Spirochaetaceae bacterium | reverse complement strand
ATCGAGAAACGGCCAAGCCTTGTCACGTCCCCGTTTGCCTTCGACCGGCATGGACCGGGCTATTCGAAATATTTTTTTACAATTCCTTTTGCGGCGGAAGGGGGAAGGTCAGGTTTTTCTTAAGGAGTTTTTCCGCCAATGCCCCGGGGCAAGGGAGCATATGAAAAATTTTCTCACCTCCTACGTGGCGGTTCCGGAAATTTTAGATTTGATCATTTCAGGACTGGAAGTGTCGGGATTATCAGAGCTTTCCTAGGAATCCCAGAAAAAAAAGGGGCCCGGTGGAAGCCGGACCCCAAAGAAAAAGAATTATGTGTCCCAACCAATCGGGAGATTAGAACACAAATCCAGCGATCAGAAAAGCCACAGCGGAGAAGCCCGCAGCGATGAAACCGAAGGGCATCTGGGTGATGGCATGACGGTAGTTGTCACAACCGCAGGCCGCCGAGGTAAGGATGGTGGCGTCGGAGTAGAAACAGATGTGGCTTCCGAATACCCCGGCGGAGAGAACCGCCGCAGCGGCCAGGGTTACGTTGGCATCCAGGGCTATGGCCAGGGGGATGACGATGGGCAGGGCGATGATGTACATCCCCCAGTTGGTACCGGTGATGAACTCGGTAACCCCCAGAACCAGGAAGACGATCAGCGGCAGAAGCGCCGGGGTCATCAGGGGCGCGGCGGAGCTGATAACGTAGGCGGTAAAACCAATCTGCTCGTTGGCGGCGGCGAAGATGAAGGCCAGCACCATCAAAAGCAGGGGGTAGAGCATGTTCTTGATGCCCTTCACCGCCAGGTCGGAGAACTCTTCCAGGGTCATGATACCCTGGGGAATGTAGAAGATGGCCTGGAAGGCCAGGGTGATGATGACACCGGCCATCATGTCCTGATCAAAGATGATGGTCGCCGCTACCAGAACGATGATGGGCAGGACGAAGTTCATAATCTTGGGATTTTCGGGAATCACCAGCTCTTCTTCGCCGGCCTTGATATCGATTTTTTCAGACCCTTCGGGGGCCAAAACACCGGTTTCCATGGACCTCTTCTCTGCCTTCTTCATGGGACCCACCAGGGGGATGATCCCCAGGATCACCAGGGGCACCACAATGGCGGCAAACCAGGCGTAGAAGTTGAAGGGGATGGTTTTCAGGAAGTAGGCAAAACCTTCGCCCTGAGGAGCCCATCCGTTGGCTTCAAAAAGACCCGAAGCAAAGACCGCCCAGGTGGAGATGGGAATCAACACACAGATGGGAGCGGCGGTGGAGTCGACGATGTAGGAGAGAAACTCCCGGGATGTTCTGTGTTTATCCGTCACGGGGGCCATACAGGAACCGACGGTGAGGGAGTTCAGATAGTCGTCGATAAAAATGGCGATACCCAAAATCCAGGTCCAGATCAGGGTGCTCTTCTTGGTTTTGGCCCTTTTGGAAACCCACTCGCCGAAGGCGAAGGCCCCGCCGGCTTTTTCAATCAGGGCGATGATACTTCCCATGAGACCGCAGACGATCCAGAGCCAGACCATGTCCTCCGACATGCCCACCTCAAGAAGGCCGTCCATGAAGGCCCAGAAGAATCCCAGCTTGTGGACAAAGAGAAATCCCAGACCCGTGGCCAGCAGGAGGGCTTCCAGTATTCTCTTGGTCCAAAAGATGTATCCCACTAAAAACAGGGCGGGAATGACGGAGAGAAATCCGAAATCTTCCTTTCCTTCGGGCATCAAGGCGGCTACCAGCACAATAACGGCAGCAATGACAGCGAAACCAATGAGAACCCTCTTGTTCGGCTGAACCGGGGTGCGCTTGGCTCCTACAGCTTCTTCTACTTTCATTTAAGAATCTCCTCTTTCTTAAGACAAGTGATGGTGAATCCTACAACCTCCCGGGTCAGTGCGATAGTTACAGTAGGGATGTTACGGTAACATGGAAAAAATCCGGGGATTATGAGTTTTTTAGTCGGTAATTCGGGAAAAATGGCTTCAATCGATCGCTAAAAGATGCTATAACGAATATATAAATAATTACCGAATAATCGGTTTTACCCGGTTTCCGGGGTCAATCAAAAGGGCAGAAAAGAATCTTTCGATACAGGAGATGACAACATGAAGAAGATTGTCGTTCTCGGCGGCGGCTATGCCGGGATAGAGACCACCAAGAAATTGTACAAAAAGTACAAAAAGCGGAGTGACATTGAGATTACCCTGATAGACAAAAACACCATTCACACTCTCATGACCGAGCTTCACGAAGTAGCGGGGTCCCGGGTGGAGCCTGAATCGGTGCAGATTAGTTTTCAGCGGATTTTCTCGGGTACTTCGGTTAAGCTGGTAACCGATACGGTACAGACCGTGGATTTTGAAAAGCAGCTGGTACAGTCGAAAAATGCCGAGTATGCCTACGATTACCTGGTCCTCGGTTCCGGCGGGTCTCCCGAGTTTTTTGATATTCCCGGGGTACAGGAAAACTCCTTCACCCTCTGGTCTCTGGATGACGCCCTCCGGCTCCGGGATCATTTCGAAGATTGTTTCCGCAGCGCCGCCCATGAGCCTTCCGAGGAATTGAGACGGCAGATGCTGACCTTTACCGTGGCAGGGGCTGGTTTTACCGGTATAGAACTGATCGGAGAATTCCTGGAACGCCGCGATCAGCTCTGCGCCTACCACCATATCGATCCCTCCGAGGTCCGGATGATCGTGGTGGAAGCCTTGGATCGGGTACTTCCCATCCTTGATCCTTCCCTCCGCAGCAAAGCGGTAAAATATCTTGAGAAAAAGGGCTGTGAAATTATTCTCAACGCCCGGATTGTCGGAGCCGGCGAAGGCGCCGTTTATCTGGCCGACGATTCCACCATCAAATGTAATACCTTTGTCTGGACCTGTGGTATCCACGGATCCGAGTTGACCTCCAAGCTGGATCTGGAAAAGGGTCAGGAATCCCGGGGCTCCTGTTCTCAGGCTTCGGTGGACGGCATTCACGGCCTCTGCGGCTGCCGTTTCGACGAAGATGAAACCTATATAGTAGGTAAGCGGGGCCGTATTCTGGTGAATGAATACATGCAGACCGCCGATTACAAGAACGTTTACGCCGTGGGTGATAACCTCTGGTTTGTGGAAAATGAGAAGGTGCTGCCCCAGATCGTAGAAACCGCCCTGCAGACCGCCCATACCGCCGCCCATAACATAATTGCCGATATCGAAGGAACCGAAAAATCTTCCTTCAAGTCCAACTACCACGGCTTCATGGTTTCCATCGGCGGCAAATACGCCGTTTCCAACGCCGGCGGATTCAAAAGCTCCGGCTTCATGGCCATGGCCATGAAACATCTGGTCAACCTGCACTACCTTTTTGGTGTGGCGGGGATCAATGCCCTCTGGGGTTATCTGAAGCACGAGTTCTTCGACATGAAGGGGAACCGGACCTTCATCGGCGGTCACCTTTCCTGGAAGATCCAGGGATGGTGGGCTTTCCCCCTGAGGTTATGGCTGGGAGTCATGTGGCTCATCGAAGGGCTCAACAAGGTCGGCGAAGGCTGGCTGCGTTTTGACCTGGGAAGTAAATCGGGCTGGATGTTCTCTCCCGGTGTCACCCAGGCGGGGGTTCCCGCCAAAGC
>CAYYNJ010000011.1:0-14372 GCA_964472775.1 uncultured Spirochaetaceae bacterium | reverse complement strand
TGCCCCTCGCAAAAGATCCATGTGGTTCATATTGGCACCGAACTGCCCCCCTCATCACCGCCGCCGCCAGTGAGTGGGTGGAAGAAGGCGCCGCCGTCGTGGCCGATACCACCGCCGCCGCCAGTGAGTGGGTGGAAGAAGGCGCCGCCGCCGTGGCCGATGCCACCGCCGCCGCCAGCGAATGGGTGGAAGAAGGCGCCGCCGCGGTAGGACATGCCGCCCAGGAAGTTTTTGGACCCCTCTGGGATACCTCCAACGCCATCATCCCCTACAACAGCGGGTTTGTAACCTGGTTCCGGGAAGTATTCATGGACAGCATGGCCGCCTACCTTCCTTTCCAGTTCTTTCAGGTGATGATCATCGCCGTAGAAGTGGCCATCGGTCTGGCCCTGCTGGCGGGTCTTTTTACCTTCCCCGCCGCCGCCGTCTCGATCATCATGTGTCTGGTGTTCATCTTTTCCGGTATGTTCAGCTGGGGACAGCTCTGGTTTATCTTTGCCGCCTTTCTCCTCCTGGGCGGCGGCGGACGAGCCCTGGGCCTGGACCACTGGGCAATGCCCTGGATTAAAAAATGGTGGAACTCCACCAAGTTTGCCCGGAGAACCCATCTTTTTGTGGGAGAACCGGTGGTTCTGAAAAAGATTAAAAAGGGACAGGTTTAAGGCCCCGGCCTAACCGGTTTCCGGATATTTTATGAGAACCAAAGAGGAAACGGGTTCCGCCGCCGTCATGACCGTCGGCGAAACCCAACCCCTTCGGGGTATTCTAGACCCTCAGCTTCGGGATGATCTTGATAGAGTCAAGGAACGTTCGCTTTCCCTGATTACCGCCGCCGCACCCCTGATACGGGAGGCGGCGGGCTCTTTGATCGCTAATTCCGGAAAAATGCTGCGGCCCGCCCTGGTTATCTTGGCGGGGCGGTACGGTAGCTACGATGCTGAAAAGATTTTGGATTTAGCGGCGTCGGTGGAGATGCTTCACAACGCCACCCTGGTTCACGATGATATTATCGACGAGGCTCCTCTGCGCCGGGGGAATCCCGCCCTTCATGCGGTTTACGGGAATTCCAAAGCGGTCATGATGGGGGATTATCTGCTGTCCTGCAGTTTTACCCTGGCCGCCCGCAGTACCACCGGCACCAACGGTGTGGCCTTGGCCCATGCGGTGGCGCGAATTTGTGAAGGTGAGGTGAATCAGAACGCCGGACGGTTTGGTGAAGACTATTCTCTCCGGAATTATCTTCGCAGAATCGCCTCTAAAACGGCGGCTCTTTTTGCCTTGAGCCTGGCGGCGGGAGCCCGGGAAGCCCGGGTGGCCGAAGCAGATTGTGCCGTTTTTACGAGAATCGGCTACAATATCGGGATGGCCTTCCAGATCATCGACGATGTATTAGACTATGCCGGTGATGACGGGAAGACAGGAAAACCTTTAGGCCGTGATCTTTTGGAAGGGATTTACACCCTGCCGCTGCTATTGGCCTTAAAGGATGAACGATACACCGGTGATCTTTATCAAATGGTCGCCGCTAAACCCTACTCGGAAGAGGACGCGGCGGAGATTGTGGCCCGGGTGAATCAGTCGGGAGCCATCGAAGAATCGCGGCGAATGGCCTGGATCTATACAGAGAGGGCCTTCCGGGAGATAGCAAAGCTTGACCCCGGGTATACCCGCAGGATTCTTACCGATCTTACCCGGCAGCTTCTATCCCGGGACCGCTGATATAGCCCTCCTTCTCGGAGGGCTTCACTTTCCTTTGAGAGAGATCTCCCCCCTACCAGCGGTTCATCACCTTTTCGGCGAAGCCGAGGAAATTTTCCACTTCAACTTTTCTTCCGTCGTCGAGAACGGCGTATCCCGTGAACCGTCCGAAAACCTGGTGCTGATCCGATTGAATGATGAGCGCGTTGGTGTTGGAGCACCGATCCAGGATGGGGGTGAAATCCATCTCGAACCGGCCGTCGCTGCTGCTGAATTTCCAGGGATCCGTATAGCCCGATTCGGGAATATGAAAAGACACATCCTCAATTTTGTGGCCCCGGCCGTTGTAAAAGATGTTCTCGGAGGCCGCGCTAACGTCGCCGAAACCGTAGCCGATGTTGAATCCAAAGGGAACGTCATCGGCAAGACCGGAGCCGGAACCCCAGTACCAGGTGTTGGTATAGGTCCATACCCCCCGGCCCCAGTCAAGCACACCGAAGGACGGGGCTCCAGAAAAACCCAGGGTACGGGTTCCCAGCTTTAACTCGCCGTAGGCGGGAAGGCAGTTGATTTTCTGATTGTAATAAAACGCCCGGGGAGCCCGGGGAAAAGGGGTGGCGATGACCATACTTTCCTGGTCCGATGGCTCTTTTAACAGGATGCGGCCTTCCAGGGTTTCTCCGGGAAGAAAATCATCGAACTTCACCACAATTTCACGGGTGCCTTCTCTCTTCAAAAAAGACAGGCTGTTTTTTTTATCTTCGTAAACCACATCCCCCGACGCAGAAGACTCGGGCATTTTCAGACGCCCCAGGGGAAAGGGGGTCATGATGGTGCGGGATTTTTCTTCGGGCTTCTGAAAGTCAAAAACCGTGGCACCGATGAACCCCATGTAGCCGTTGTCGGCGATGGTGAAGGCGGCTCCGCCGGTCTCATTCAGGACGCAGTAGTAATCCCACTCTTTAATTTTAAAACCCGGCACTTTAACCTTGTTTCTCCGATAGGTGAAGAGGGGGGACCTGGCCCATCCGGGCTGGGTAAGGCGGCCTTTGTGATCGTGAAGCTCCAGGGGCGAGCTAATTTCATTTTGCATGGGAACCTCCTGAAAAAGATACGGTGTCACCGGGGGAATTGAGTAACTCGGGAATGAGGGGGAGCAAGGGCTGCATCATCTTAATGGAAATCCGCCACTTCCGCATCGATAAGGTCTAATTCCTCTGGGGTAAAAGAGAGATTGTTTAAAGCTTTGAGACTGTCGGTAATTTGTTCCGGCCGGCTGGCCCCCACCAGGGCACTGGTGACGGCGGGGATGCGGAGAACCCAAGAAAGAGCCATTTGGGCTAAACTCTGCCCCCGGGCTTGGGCTATTTTATTCAGGTTGCCTAGTTTCTCTCTTTTCTGCCGGGTGATATCGGCGGGATTGAGAAAGATACTTTTTCCCCCGGCCCTGGAATCGGCGGGAATATCATTCAGGTATCGATTGGTCAATAGTCCCTGGCCCAGGGGGCTGAAAACGATGGCCCCCAGGCCCGCTTTCTCCAGGAATCCGTAGTAATCCTCTTTTTCGGTCCATCGATCCAGCAGGGAGTAACGGGGCTGGGTGATGACCACGGGGGTATTCATCCGTTCCAATATCACCAGGGCCCGGGAAAGATCTTCCACATGGTAGTTGGAAAGCCCCACGTAGAGGGCCTTGCCCTGCCGGACCAGGAGATCCAGGGCCGCCATGGTCTCTTCCAGGGGAGTCTCAGGATCGGGGCGGTGATGGTAAAAAATATCCACGTACGAAAGTCCCATCCGCCGAAGACTCTGGTCGAGGCTGGCAACCAGATATTTCTTCGAGCCGCCGTCTCCGTAGGGGCCGTCCCACATCTCGTAACCCGCCTTCGAACTGATAATCATTTCATCTCGGTGGTTTTGAAAATCGTCCCGGAGGATCCTGCCGAAATTCGTCTCCGCCGAACCGGGCCGGGGACCGTAATTATTGGCCAGGTCGAAATGGGTAATGCCCTGGTCAAAGGCGCTGCGGATCATCTGACGGCTGTTCTCGAAATTGGTTACATCTCCAAAGTTGTGCCAAAGGCCGAGGGAAAGACGGGGCAGTTTCAAACCGCTGCGGCCGCATCTCTGATAAGACATATGACCGTACCGGCCGGCGGCGGGGGAGTAGGGAATTGAGTAGGTAGTGGACATGGAATCTCCTCTTAAATCTGTAAAAGACATCAAAGACTGTTTTTATAAGATGTCTTTTATTCGTGATAGGCGTTTTGAATGACCCGGATGGTATCCAGGTTTTCCAGGAAGACCTTTACCACCTGAGGATCAAAATGTTCGCCCGATTCTTCTTTTATCAGGGCCAGGCATTTATCTTCGGGCCAGGGCTCCTTATAGGGCCGCTGGCTGATCAAGGCATCGTAGACATCCGCCACGGCGGTTATCCTGGCTTCAATGGGGATATCCTCTCCTTTGAGTCCGGAGGGATATCCCTTGCCGTTCCAATGTTCGTGGTGATGGAGGGCGATTTTTGCGGCGTTTTCGATGATGGCCCCCCCTTCCTCGGACTGTAAAGAAGGGAAGGACAGGTTGTCGATCTTACAGAAAACCTCGATGAATTTGTTGGTGGTTAGGATCTGGCTGCCGTAGAGGCAGTGCATTTTCATCACCTCCCACTCTTCCGGGGTGAGTTTACCCGGCTTGAGAAGGATGTTATCGGGAATACCTATCTTACCGATATCGTGAACCGGAGAGGCGAGTTGGATCCTCTGCACCCGCTCTTCACTCCAACCCATGGCCCGGGCGAGGCAGCCGGTATATTCCGAAACCCGCAGAAAATGGTTTCCCGTCTCAAAATCCCGGTATTCCGCCGCTTGGGAGAGGATGCCTATGATTTGCCGCCGGGATATCTCTAGCTGCCGGTTCCGTTTTTCCAGTTCCAAGGTGCGCTGGGCCACCAGGGCTTCCAGGTGTTCCCGGTAGGCCCGGTTTTCCTTGATTAAGGCCGATTTCTCCAGGGCTTTTCGGACCGTATATCCCACCAGGTTAAGATCGTGAACCGGCTTAATCAGATAATCCCAGGCTCCCAACCGGAGGGCTTGAACCGCGTCATCGAGCTTATTGGCACCGGAAATAACAATGACGGGAATGTCGGGCCAGTTTTTGTTTACATAGTGAAGAACCTCGAGGCCGTCGGCCTCGGGCATACGAAGATCGGTTAAAACCAGGTTGGGCCCCTCCCGGTCGACGAGCTCCATGCCTAGCTTACCGTTTTCTGCGGTGATGATGTCGTAGTCCTGGTCTTCCAGGTAGTAGGTGAAACTCTGGCGAATCACCGCTTCATCATCAATTATCAGGTTGGTTTCTCTCTCCGACCCCGGGGCCCCCTCTTCTGTGGTCATGATGCTACCATTCACACCCATGTTCTTAGCTTAATCCAGATCTGGCCGGTTAACAAGAGTCAATTAAGCAACTTTTTTTACCGCCTAGAGCAATTCCCCAAGGTCGATTCTATGTTTTCGATATCGGTGAAGTGGGCCAGGAAGACATCGATGATGGCAGGATCAAAATGTCCTCCCCGCTGTTCTGTCAGGTAGTCGATACAATTCTGCACGGGCCACGCTTCTTTATAAGGACGGTCGCTGCAGAGGGTGTCAAAAACATCCGCCACGGCGGTGATGCGGGCTTCCAGGGGGATTTCCTCGCCTTTAAGACCGATGGGGTATCCGGTACCGTCCCAATGTTCATGATGGTTTAAGGCAATGACGGCGGCGGTATCAAGGAGGGCTTTGGTCGACACCGACTGGCTTGGCGACGGTTTGAGCTGGTCCTGGCTGCAGAAGGTGTCGACGAAATCATTGGAACGCAGAATTTCTTCACCATACCGGCAATGTTTTTTCATCACCTCCCATTCTGTTTCGTTGAGCTTGCCGTTCTTGAGAAGTATTTTATCGGGGATGCCGATCTTCCCTAAATCATGGATCGGAGCGGCCAGGCTGATCCGTTGAATATCCTCTTCCGGAAGCCCTAGGCCCTGGGCGATGCATCCTGTTATCTTGGAAACTCGGGTAAAGTGGTTGGTGGAGGCAAAATCACGGTATTCCGATGCTTGAGAGAGGATCCCAATGATTTGGCGTCGGGATAGTTCAAGCTGTCTGTTTTTGGCTTCCAGTTCGGTGGTCCGTTTCTCCACCAGCTGCTCTAAATGGTCGTGGTACTCCTGGTTCTGTTTTATCAATTGCGCCTTTTCCAGGACCGATTTAACCGTATATTCAAGGATGGTGAGGTCATGTATTGGCTTAGTCATAAAATCCCAGGCCCCTCGTCTCAGGGCTTGGACGGCGTCATCCATACGGTTGGCCCCGGAAATGACTATCACCGGGGTGCCCGGAAGGTGGGTTTTCATGTATTCCAGTATTTCCAACCCGTCCACCCGGGGCATACGAAGGTCGGTAATGACAAGATCGGGGGTCACTTTCTGCATCAGTTCAAGTCCCGCCTGGCCGTCTTCGGCGGATAAAGCCACATAATCCCGATCTTCCAGGAAATAGCAGAGGCTCTGCCTGAGCACCGCCTCATCGTCGATAATCAGAATCTTTCTTCCCGCCAAAGGTTCCGGCATAACAGCCTCCCAATAAAATTATCAGCTTCCCGGTTGGGTAAATCAAGGCGGAGGAAGAAAAACTATGCTTCTTCCTTGGGAAGAGGGAGGCGGATGATAAAACAGCAACCCCCCGCCGCGCCGGGCTGTACCGATATGGATCCGCCGTGGTTTTCGGTAATGATGAAGTAGGACACACTAAGCCCCAAACCTGTGCCGACCCCCACCGGTTTGGTAGTGAAAAAGGGTTCGAAGATATGTTTTCGGGTTTCCCTATCCAGGCCGGGGCCGTTATCTTCTATTTCCAGCCTTACTTCGTTTTCTTCTTCGTCTTTGAGCAGCCTCAGACTAAACTCGGGCTGATAGTTCAGGTCTCCTTCGGCGGCTCTCTTTAATTTCTTTTCTTCCATGGCCTCGGCACCGTTGCGGAGAATGTTGAATACCACCTGCTGAATCTGGGTGTCTTCACAGGGTACCTCGGGAAGGTTCTCTTGAAATTCTTTCTTGATACCGATGGATTTAAAATCAAACTGTTTTTTGAGGTTGTAATCGGTGGAGGCCAGGTCGAGAATCCTCTCGATGAGCAGGGTTAGGTCCTGACAGCTCATGGAGGAGCTGGTTTTTCGGGCGAAACTAAGCATGTTCCTGACGATGCGGGCGGCCTGGATCCCCGAATCTTTTATGTCTTGGATGATGGAAAAGATTTTCCTGGATTCCATGTAGCTGTGGATGGTGTCGATGGGGATGCCCAATTCCTCGGCGGTCTTCCGGTTGTTTTTTAGCTGGGTGTCTCCCAGCCGTTGGGCCAGCACATCGGCGGACTGAATCATTCCCGCCAGGGGATTGTTTATTTCATGGGCCATCCCCGCCGCCAGCCCCCCCACGGAAAGCATCTTTTCCGACTGAATTACCATCTGCTCCATCTGTACCTGGTTTGAAACATCATCAATACGGATCACCGCCCGGTTTTCCTTTTCATTTCCCACAGGGAAAACGGTTATATCCGTATAATGGCTTACATCATCCCCGAAATCGGCGGGATGCTTTTTAATCTGAACCGTCTTCTTTTTATCCAGGCAGTCTGATACCAGGGAAAGATGGGGCAGGAGGGCGGGGAAGGCTTCTTCCAGGATTCTGCCCTGGGCCTCCTCGGCACTGATTCCCGTTACCGAAGCGGCTCCCTGGTTCCACTGAGTAATTTCCCTCTGCCTGTTGACTCCAATGATCACCGAAGGCATGCTGTCGATCACCCGCGAGAGGTACTCCCTCAGCTGATGGAGTTCTTCTTCCTGAAGGGTTTGTTCGGTGATATCCCGAATAATAGCCATCACTCTGTCTTCCTTCAGCCTGATAAACCTTGCTTCATAATAATTGGTTCTACCGGTTTTCCCGGGAAGCTGGTAGTAGAGACAACCGGGTTTTCCCGTGGTCAGGCAGGCGGTGATTTGCTCCATGGCGGAAGAACTGATTTCGGGGGGCATTACCTGGTCGATCCTTTTTCCGATGAAAGGGTCATCGGAATAGAGCCGCCCGGTATCGGCCTTAAAATCGACGAACCGACCTTGGGCATCAAAGTTAAAAATCAGGTCGGGGATGGCCTCCAGGATGGCCCGGTTCCTTGCTTCCGCCGACCGGAGTTCTTCTTCAATCCGCCGTTGGTCCGTCACGTCTTTTCCGAACCCGATGATCTCTTTGAGATCGCCCCTTTCATCCCTGATTAACAGGTTGTCCCAAACGATGGTCTTCTTCTCTCCCGATTTTGTGGTCAGCACCATCTCGCTTTGTACCACAGCTTTTTCTTTCAGGGTTCTGTAAAAAGCTTCCACCTGCCTTCGCCCTTCTCCGGGATAGAAGGTTTCCCACCAGCTTTTATCCGCCAGTTCCTCTTGGGTGTATCCGGTGATTATTTCTCCTGCGGGGTTGAAATAGATGTTCATTCCTTGAGGGGTCAGCTTGGAAATGATGTAGGGAGCCTTATCGATGAACTCCATGAAGCTGTCCTGTTCTTCCTCCAAATCCTTTTTGTACTGCCCGAGGGACCCCACCATGGTGTTGATGGTCCGGGCCAGTTTCCCTACCTCGGCGGTGCCGGATACCAGGACGGGATGTTGAGGAACCCCCTTCTCCTGGCTTTCCTGGATGGATCGGTTAAGCTGGGTCAGCTGCCGTGAAAGACTTTTTAAAAGCAAAAGCGCAATAAGCAGGGCGGCGGCATCGGTAAAAAGGATGACCCCTAGTAGGGTGAGGCTCAGGGACCAAATCACAGGATGGTATTCTGAATGAGCGAAGGCGCTGCCGATATACCAGTCCAAGGGTTCGAAGTAGGTGAAATAGATGGTTTTAAGGGCGGAATAGTCATCGGCCGGATCATCCTGGTCTTTCCACCGGTATTGCAGTGTTCCGGTGGTGAAGCGGCCCTCCCGGGAGAAGGCATCTTTCAGGGTGGTTCCCGCTTGGGGATTTACGATTTCGGCCAAGTTTTTTCCCTGGTAGACCGGGTGGCTGATGACCATTCCCGATCCGTCGTGGATGTAGATCGATCCGGAGGTTCCCGTGCGGTGGCCGGCGTAGCCCTTGGACAGGTACCGAAGAAAGGGTTCCAGGCTTGTTTCCAAGCGTGTTCTGTTTTGCTCCGAAAGGTAATTGCCTTGGGAAGAATAGAAGTCGTAGCGGCACTGCAGATCTTCCCGGGTCGTTTCCGCTATCCAAACCGCCTTATCCAGGTAAATATCATGAAGGTGTTTCTTGGCTCCCTGTACCACGGTGTACTGGGTCAATCCCAGGGATAGAAAAAAGAGGGCGGAAATCAAGATGATGATGCGGCCGGCGAAAGACTTCACTGTGCGCTGCCCTCCTGAAGGGGAAGTTGGATGATGAACCGGGCTCCTTTTCCCGGCGACGTTATCAGGTCCATGGTTCCTCCGTGGGCTTCGGTGATGATGAAGTAGGAGACGCTGAGCCCCAAACCGGTGCCGAGACCCACCGGTTTGGTGGTGAAAAACGGTTCAAAAACCCGGCGTCTGACCCCGACTTCCATTCCGGGACCGTTGTCTTCCACTTCGATGGTTATTTGACCGCTGCCTTTTTCCGAATAGGCCCGGAGGATGATTCGGGGCGGGAGAGGATCACGGCCCATTCTTCTTTCCGTGGCGTAATGGTGGTGCGTCGCCTCGGCGCCGTTTTTCAGCAGGTTAAAGATGACCTGCTGGATCTGAGATCCGTCGCACGGTACCAGGGGAAGGTCCGGGGCGTATTCTTTGATGATCTCGATGGATTTAAAATCAAACCGTCTTCCCAGATCGTAATCGGTCCGGGCCAGCTCCAGGATGGTGTCCAAAAGGTCGGGGATGCTGTAGGTCGATTTAGCGGCCTCGCTCTTCCGGGCGAAACTGAGCATGTTTTTGATTATCAGGGCGGCGCGGCCCCCCGATTCCAGGATGTCGCGGGTCATCACGTCGATGCCCCGGGACTGAATGTACTTTTCCAGGGCGTCCAGGGTGAGGCCCGCCTCTGCGGCGGCCTGGATGTTGGCCTTCAGGGTTTTATCCCCCAGCCGGCGGGCCAGAACCTCGGCGGTCTGCATCATCCCCGCCAGGGGGTTATTAATTTCATGGGCCATTCCCGCCGCCAATCCGCCCACGGAGAGCATCTTTTCCGATTGAATCATCATTTCTTCGAGCCTGATCTTGTCGGAAATATCGTCGATCATGATCACCGCCCCCGGGCTTTCCTTACCCGCCAAGGGATAGACAGTGATGGAAAGGTGTTCTTCCGGCCGGATTTCCCGACGGGACAAGGTGAAGGAGACCGCTTCTCCCGGGGGATAAAGAACCTTGTCCAGGCGGTGTTCCTGGGGGCCGAACCAGGGAATAATCTTGCTCAGGGGCTGTCCAAGAACCTCAGGAGCCGGTAAATTATGGTTTTCCTGGGCGGCCCGGTTCCATTGGGTTATGCGGTGGTCCGTATCAATACCGATGAGCTGGGAAGGCATGGAATCGATGATATTGGCCAGAAAATTGCGGAGCTGAGACAGTTCCCGCTGCTGGTTCTTCCTCTCAGATATATCTCTGCTTAACCCGAGGATGCCCACCAGGTTTCCATCCTGGTCGTGCATGGGTGTTTTCGTTGTCTCATGATCCACCGTCCGGTCTTGGGAACGGATATAAAGCTGCTCTTCGTAGGTGAGGGGACCCCCTATCTCATAGACCTTCTTATCCAGGGAGTTTATCCGTTCACGTTCCGGGGGGGGAAAGAAATCGGAGGTTCCCTTGCGGAGGATCTCTTCTTCCGGGCTGCCGAGAAACTGGGAAAATTTCTTATTGCAGGCCAGATAGTTTTCGTGGAGGTCTTTCACCCAGACCATTTCCGGCATGGTATCCAGCACCGTGCGAAGCTGGGTTTCCTTATTCCTGAAAGCCTCTTCGGAGCGGCTTCTCTCCTCCACTTCTTTATAAAGAGCCCGGTTCTGCCGGGACAACAGTCTCCAAGCCAGGACAATCAGCCCCGCAAATAGGAGGGTGAAACCGATTCCCAGGAGGGTGGCCCGCCGGGTAAACCTCCGTTGATCCTCCCGTATCCGGCCCATATACCGGCCGGCGCCGATATAACAGTCGATTTCAGGAATGCCCATCACGAAGGATACCTTTTCCTGGGGCTCGCTTTGGCCGGGAGCGGGGTAGTAGTAGGTGACAAAACCGCCGGATTCGTTATTCGCCTGGGCCGCCGCGGTTAATTCTCTGATGATGTAGAGACCCCGGGAGTCTTGAAGATCCCATTGGTTGGTCATCTCCAGTTCGGGGCTGATGGTCTGCACCAAAAAAACCCCGTCATAGGAAGACATGAAGATGTAGTTCCAGCCCTCCTCTTCGTAAAAGGTCATGTTGCGGAGGATCTTCCGGATCTCCTGGATGGTTTCCTTTTTAGAAAGCCGCAGCCAGTGATAATCCACCAGCTTGGGGTGAATGGTGTTGTAGGCCATCTCCACCAGCTGTCTGAGCTGATTAAGGCTCTGCTGTTCACTCTTTCGAAGGTGCTCACCGCTGAGGTAGGCGAAGAGGATGAGGAAGGTAAGCATGATCGCCAGGGCGGCGGCTATAAGGGGAAAGAGGCTGGAACCAGAGTTCCCTCTTTCTCTAGTTGTTCTGGACACTGCCGCCTTCCTTTCCGTTGCCTCTGACCAGGGGGAGCCGGATGATAAAGAGGGAACCTTCCCCGGGAAGTGATCGAACCTCCATGGTCCCTCCGTGATTCTCGGTGATGATGAAATAGGAGACTGAAAGCCCCAGCCCCGTTCCGAAGCCCACCGCTTTGGTGGTATAAAACGGTTCAAAACAGCGTTTGCGGGTATCCTCATCCATACCGGGACCATTATCTTCGATTTCAAGCCTCAGAAAATCCGATTCCGCCGACAGACGCAGGATAAACTGCGGCGGCGGTGTGTCCCGGCCCAGGGCTTTCTGCTGTGCTTTTGATTCATTCATGGCTTCCGCACCGTTTCGCAGGATATTCAGGATGACCTGCTGGATTTTTGCTCCTTCACAGGGAACCAGGGGCAGGGGGTCATCGTATTCTTTGATAATATTAATGGCCCGGAAATCGTACTGTTTTTTCAAGTTGTAATCGGTAGAGGCCAGGTCGATCACGTGGTCGATAAGCTCGCCCAAGTTGTGGGAGGATACGGCGGTGTCGCTTTTGCGGGAAAAACTGAGCATATTCTGGACAATTCCGGCGGCCCTCTGCCCCGAGTCCTTGATGGCCTCAATCATGGTAAAGATGCCCCGTTTTTCCATGTAGGCGGTGACGGCCTCCATGTTAAGCCCCAGTTCTTCCGCCGCTTTTACATTGGCCTTCTGTTTACCGTCCTGGAGCCTCTGGGCCATGACCTCGGCGGTCTGGGTCATCCCCGCCAGGGGGTTGTTGATTTCGTGGGCCATCCCCGCCGCCAGGCCCCCCACGGAAAGCATCTTTTCGGATTGCACCATCATTTCTTCCAGGTAGACCCGGTCGGTTACATTTGAAAGGAGCATCACCGCCCCGGGCTTTCCCTTGGACAAGAGGGGATAAACGGTGATATCCAAGTAGTATTGAGTGTCGTGGTCGACGTAAACCGCCCGGGGATGGAACACCTTTTCGGATCTTCTCAGGGTTTTATTCACCAGCTCCTGGGCCAGGTAAAACCGGGGCAGTGCCTGGCTCAAGGGATGTCCCGCCACCGCCGACCCAGGCCTTCCGGTGAACAGTTCCATCTCTTTGTTCCAGTGAATCACCCTCCCGTTCAGATCCAGACCGACCAGCATGGAGGGCATGAAATCGATGATGCTGGTCATGTAGTCTTTCGTTTCTTCCAGGGTCCGTGAGAAAAGCAGGGTATTCAGGCCATCGGCCATCCTCTGGGCCACCTCCTGGAGCAGCAGCTTGTCCATATCGGTCCAGATTCTCCGGTAGGAACATTGACTGATCCCTAAAATCCAGGGAGTGCCTATCCGGGGGGTACAGGGGGCGGCGAGAATCGACTGGGAATGGAAAAAGTTCACCAGCAGAGCCGGCAGGGCGGGTTCGCGCTGGGTATACAGCTCCCCAGGCTCTCCCGAATCGAGAAGGTTCCGGAGGGTTCGGGTGGTGGGCCCATCCTGGGGGACCAATACCTTCTCCGGGATGATCCAGGAAGGGGCGGCGTGGCAGAGGGCCAGTTCGAACTGGGCCTCCTCGAGGTCGATGGTTTGAATCGCCCAGGCCTGGTCTCCCTTAAGCACCTCTAAAAGCACCTGGCTGACTTCTTGAAACATCATTTCGGGAGACTGTGCCCGGATGATGATCTTTTGAATACGGTTCAGGTTGACCCGATACCGCTCGTGGGCCTTTTGTTCGGTGATGTCCCGGCCTTCCGCCATGAGAAAGAGGAAATCTCCTTCGGCGTTGTAAACCGGCTTAATGCTTATGTCCACGTCAAAGATTCTTCCCTGTTTGTTCCGCTGGGTGGTTTCATACCGCTGAAATCGGCCCTCCGCCGCCAGGGTTATAGCTTCCTTGAGATTTTCCTGGGCCTCCCGGGAGTGGGTCCACCAGGGAGTATCCCAGAAGAAACGGTGAAGAATCAGAAAATCGTCTTCGTGGCCAATCAGGCCTAGGGCGGTTCTGTTAATCTTCAGAACCCGTCCTTCCCGGTCTAACTTGGCAATATACTGAAAGGCATTATGGAAAATCTCCTCCAGCTCGGCTTGGACAGAGTAGAGGGATTTAACCATGGCCCGTCTCTGCCTTTCAATCCTGCGGCTGCGGAGGAGAATGAATCCGATAAAAAAGGTCAGTACTAAAATCAGGCTGAGAAAGGCGGTAAGAACTTTCCGGCTTTGGGCCTGCACCCGTATGTCGATGTCTTCCAGGAATACCCCCGTGCCGATGATCCAATCCCAGGGCGTAAACCCCTGGACGTAGGACAATTTGGAGTACGGTTTGTTCGTGGCGGGGGCGGTGGTCCAGCCATACTCGATAAAGCCACCGCCCTTTTCCTTCACCAGCTTTTGGGCTTGAGTGAAGACCTCGACCCAGGCCGGTTCCGGCAGCTGAAGCAGGTTCGTCCCCACCAGGTCCGGTCGATGGGGGTGCATGATCAAGGTGGGGGGGGAGGTACTTTGAATCCAGAAGTAGCTTTCATTGTCTTTGCCGTGCCGAAGGCCCAGGAGGTCCGAAGCCGCTTGGGCCTGAGCTTCTCCAAGGGAGAGCTCGCCGCTTTTCACCCTCCGGTGGTAATGTTCGAGTATCTGGGAGGTGGTGTTGGTGAGTTCCTGGAGGAGAATCTTTCTTTCTTCAATGATGCTGTCCCGCAGGAAGGGCGCAAGGATGAAAACGGTGGCGCCCGAAAGGAACACCGCTATAATGAGGGGAAGGAAGGTAAAGAGAAGCTCCTTTACGGTCTGGTTAGAAAATTTAAAAAACTTCCTCATACCTATATTATGGCGGTGAACGGCATTAATAGCTATAGAGACTATGGAGATTTTAACTACTTCCGGGGGGACACAATGTTTACTTAGTGTTTCTCACCGTGGATAAAACTTAAAGCACCACGGCAAAAACCGGGTAA
>CAYYNJ010000010.1:22886-23867 GCA_964472775.1 uncultured Spirochaetaceae bacterium | reverse complement strand
GTGCGGTGGCCGCCGCCGGAGGTTTTGGAAGTCATATCTGCTTCTACTCCGACGCCACCATCCTCACCTCCGCCGCCTGTGGTTGTGACAACCTGAGGCACGCCTTCTCCCAGGCCCCCTACGGGCTTCTGGCAGCGGCCCTCTCGGCGGTACTTTTCCTGATCACCGGTTTTGTGATGTAACGCAGAACCAGAGATTTACCCCAGCGTTTTAATAGAACCGGGGCGGCTTTGCCGCCCCGGTTATCCTGAAGGAAGGAACCCTCCGCCGGCGGCGGCAAAAAGACCGAATTCGCCGGCCCGGGGCGAGGCGTGTCCGGACAGCGGCACGGAAGGAGCGGTTATGTACGGCAGATTCGACGACAAGACGGCTTTCATCACCGGGGTGGCCAAGCCCAACGGTATCGCCTGGGCGGTGGCCCGGGCCCTGGCGGAGGAGGGGGTGAAAATCGGCATCACCGATATCTCGCCCCTGGTCCATCAGCGGGCCGAAGAGCTGCGGAGCAAGGGCACCGAGGCTTACTCCTGGGTCACCGATTTAAGATCCCTGGGGGCGGTGAAGACCATGGCGGCGGAATTTGTGGAAAAATTCGGCAGGGCCGACATCCTCTGCAACGTGGCGGGGATGGCCATCACCGGCGGCCAGGAAGAGAAGCTGGAGACGGTGCTGGAAATGGATGAGGAGGACTGGGATTTCAGCATCGAGCTGAACCTGAAAACCACCTTCAACGCCATCAAGGGATTTCTGCCCTACATGGTGAAAAACGGCTACGGCCGTATCGTCAACTGCTCTTCCGTCACCGGGCCCCTGGTATCCAATCCCGGGGAAAGCGCCTACAGCGCCGCTAAAGCGGCGGTGGTGGGGCTGACCCGCGCCCTGGCCATCGAAGCGGCCCCCCACGGGATAACCGTTAACGCCGTGGGCCCCGGCTGGATCACCACAGGTTCCAGCCTGGAAGGGGAGCTGGCGGCGGCCAAAAAC
>CAYYNJ010000010.1:19479-22876 GCA_964472775.1 uncultured Spirochaetaceae bacterium | reverse complement strand
GGCCAACGTCTTCCGGTTCCTGGCTTCCGAAGACGCCTCCTATGTGACGGGGCAGCTCTTCGTGGTGGACGGAGGAAACATCCTGCAGGAGTACAAGGGCCCCAGCGAGCTCTACTATTAGGAGGAATGATAAAATACTTCCGTGTATTTTATCATTCTGGAGAAGAAAAGCGTTGCTTTTCTTCTCCTCATTCTCTGCCATCTGAGCTGCTCGGCAGCTCCGGGCTCGCGGCTAACGCCGTGTTTTTATAGGAGGGAAAAATGGAAAATAAAGATTTTGTGCATCCCTACATCGCCAATTCCGTGGCGGCCATCAGGGATGAAATGCTGAAAGAGACGGGGTTAAAAAGCGTCTATGACGTGTATGCCGAAATACCCGAAAAGCTCCGGTTCAAGGGGCGGCTGGACATCCCCGAAGCCATCCCCTCCGAGTACCTGCTCAAGAGGCACGTGGAAGATATTCTCATGAAGAACGTCCCCTGCGGAGAGTACCTGAGTTTCCTCGGGGCGGGGTGCTGGCAGCATCATGTTCCGGAGGTGGTGGATGAAATCGTCAACCGGTCCGAATTCCTCACCGCCTACTGCGGGGCCAACTACTCCGACCTGGGCAAGTATCAGGCCCGGTTTGAGTTCAACAGCCTCATGGCGGAGCTTCTGGATATCGACGCCGTGGCCAACCCCATCTACGACTGGGGGGACGTGGCGGGCCGATCCATCCGGATGGCTTCCCGGATCACCGGAAAAAACGAGGCCCTGGTGCCGGGAACCATCTGCCCCCAGAGGCTGGCGGAGATCCGGCCGCTCTGTCAGCCCGCAGAGATGAACGGGGCCATCGCCATCAGGCTGGTGGACTACGACCCCGTCACGGGGCTCATGGATCTGGAAGACCTGAAGCGCAAGGTCTCGGATAAAACCGCGGCGGTGTACTTTGAAAATCCCTCCTACCTGGGTTTTATCGAAGATCAGGGGGCGGAGATAACGAAAATCGCCCACGCCGCCGGGGCTCAGAGCATCGCCGGGGTGGATCCCATCTCCCTGGGCATCCTGACCCCTCCGGGAAGTTACGGCGCCGATATCATCTGCGGCGATCTTCAATCGTTGGGGATTCACATGCTCGCCGGGGGCGGCCAGTCGGGGTTTATCGCCTTCCGGGATGAAGAAATCTACATCGCCGAGTGTCCCCTGGAGATCTACAGCATCGTGGACACCGTCAAAGAAGGCGAGTTTGCCTTCGCCGAAGTAAGGTCGGAACGGACATCCTACGGGCTCCGGGACAAGGGCAAGGACTGGGTCGGTACCGCCTCGGGCCTCTGGACCATCGGCGCCGCGGTCTACTTGAGCCTCATGGGGCCCGCGGGGATGAGGGAGATAGGCGAGGTGATCCTGAAGAAGGCCGCCTACACCCGGAACCTGCTTCTCACCCTGCCGGGGGTAAAACCGGTGTTCTCCCAGACCAACTTTAAGGAGTTCCTGGTGGACTTCAGCGGCACCGGGAAGACCGTGGCCCAGATCAATGCGGCCTTGAAAGAGAAGAAGATCTTCGGTGGTAAGGATGTTTCGGCGGAGTTCCCCGGACTGGGCCAGTGCGCCCTCTACTGCGTCACCGAGATCCACACCGAAGATGATATTCAGAGACTCTACCACGCCCTCCAGGAGGTGCTGAAATGAAGGATGTGAAACTGCGTAACTACCGGGCTCCCAAATACGACGAGCCCCTGATCATGGAGATGGGGGTCCCCGGACGCCGGGGCATCATGGTTCCCCCGGCGGGGGCGAAGATCGACGCCGCCGTTCCTTCTCTTGAGGAGCTGCTGTCCCCCCGGGCCCGGCGCCAGACCCCGCCGGCGATTCCCGAGATCGACCAGTATCATGTGCTGATGCATTATCTGCGGCTTTCCCAGATGACCCTGGGGATGGAGACGGGCATCGACATAGGGGAAGGAACCTGTACCATGAAGTACAGCCCCAAGGTGAACGAGGCTCTCACCCGGATGCCCCAGATGACCGACCTGCACCCCCTGCAGCCCGAAGAAACCCTCCAGGGGATCCTGCAGATCATCTGGGAACTGGAGAGCTACCTGAAGGCCATTTCCGGCATGGACGCCTTCAGCTTCCAGCCCGGCGGCGGGGCCCACGCCACCTACGTCAACGCCTGTGTCACCCGGAAATACCATCAGGAACGGGGGGAGCTGAACCAGCGGAACGAGGTGATCACCACCCAGTTCACCCACCCCTGTAACGCCGCCACCCCCTCCACGGCGGGTTTCAAGGTGATCATTCTGCCTTTGAAAAACGGTTATCCCGACATCGAAGCCCTCAAGGCGGCGGTATCGGAGCGGACCGCGGCGATCCACATGACCAATCCTGAAGACACGGGGATCTTCAATCCCCGGGTGGAAGAGTTTACCAAAATCGTTCACGATGCCGGGGGCCTCTGCTTCTACGATCAGGCCAACGCCAACGGCCTCATGGGCATCGCCCGGGCCCGGGAGGCGGGATTTGACGCCTGCCACTTCAATCTTCACAAGACCTTCTCGTCTCCCCACGGTTGTGAAGGCCCCGCCGCCGGCGCCTATGGGTGCAGTGAGAAACTGATCCCCTACCTTCCCGCCCCGGTGGTGGTGAAGCAGGGGGATAAATTTCACCTCGATTACGACAGACCCCAGAGCATCGGCAAGGTTCGCAGCTTCTACGGCAACCTGTCGGTGATCGTCAAGGCCTACGCCTGGATACGCAGCATGGGCCCCGATGGTTTGCGGACCGCCTCGGAGATTTCGGTGCTGAACAACCAGTACCTGGATCACCTGCTCATGCAGATCGACGGCATTTCCCGACCCTACGCCGAGGGCAAGCCGCGGTTTGAGCAGATCAGATACAGTATGGAGAAGCTGAAAGAGGAAACCGGTTTCGGTTCCCACGAGATCCAGGACCGGATGGTGGACTTCGGCATCCAGTCCTACTGGCTCAGCCACCACCCCTACGTGGTCCCCGAGCCCTTTACCCCCGAGCCTTGCGAAACCTACTCCAAGGAAGATATCGAGTACTGGGCCGCCGTCATCGCCCAGGCGTGTAAGGAGGCCCGGGAAACCCCCGAGGTGATCCGCCAGGCTCCCCACAATCAGGCGGTCAGTCACGTCAAAGATTTCGAACAGGCCGAGGATCCGGACCGTTGGGCCATCACCTACCGGGCTTACCGGAAGAAATACAAAAAATGAAGACCCTGAAGCTGGGCCTCATCGTCAACCCCGTGGCCGGCATGGGGGGGGCGGTGGGCCTCAAGGGCAGCGACGGCGAAGAAATCCACCAAAGGGCCCTGGAACTGGGGGCCCGCCCCGTGGCTCCCGGCCGGGCCCAGAGGGCCCTGGAGAGGCTGACCGACCTGGGAGACAGACTGGAT
>CAYYNJ010000010.1:9071-19469 GCA_964472775.1 uncultured Spirochaetaceae bacterium | reverse complement strand
GACGAGTGCGCCGCCGCAGGTCTCACGGCCCGGGTGGAAGGCACCATCACCCCCGGCCATACCACCCCGGAGGACACCGTCCGGGCGGCCCGGGAGATGGTGAGGCTCGGGGTGGACCTGATCCTCTTTACCGGCGGCGACGGTACCGCCCGGAACATCTATGACGCCGTGGGGGCCGACGTGCCCGTGCTGGGCATTCCCGGGGGGGTGAAGATTCACTCCGGGGTCTACGCCGGCAGCCCCGCCAAGGCGGCGGCGCTGGTGCGGGACATGACGGAAAATCCCCGCCGGGTCTCCCTGCGGCAGGCGGAGGTGATGGACATCGATGAGGAGATGGTCCGGCAGGACCGGGTCTCCGCCCGGCTCTACGGCTACCTCCTGGTGCCCCACGAGCGGGGCTTGAATCAGTCCGCCAAGGCGGGGAGCAGCTCCACCGACGAGGTGTACCAGGACGGCATTGCCTCGGAGGTGATCAACGGCATGGACGAAACCACCATCTATCTGGTGGCGCCGGGCACCACCACCCTGGCGGTGACGGAAAAACTGGGCCTTCCGGGGACCCTCCTGGGAATCGATGCGCTGCAGAACCGGCAGATCATCGGGACTGACCTGAACGAGAAGGCCATCCTGGCCCTGATGGATCAGCATCCCGGCACCCGGTTCGCCATCCTGGTTACCGTCATCGGCGCCCAGGGCTACCTCTTCGGCCGGGGAAACCAGCAGCTCTCTCCCCGGGTGATCCGCCGGGTGGGAAAGGAAAACATCATCGTCATGGCCACGGAAAACAAAATCCTCACCCTCAAAGGGGAGCCCTTCCTGGTGGATACCGGCGACTCAGGCCTGGACGCCGAGCTGGCGGGCTACGTCCCGGTGGTGATCAACCTGGGAAGAAAGATGATGTACGAGGTTTCCGCATAGGCGGGGCAGCTCCCTCAGTATTTCCAATTTTGATGAAGGTATTACTCAAGTAAAACGAAGATTCTCGAGGATAGGCACCTGCGCTCAGGGAAAATCGCGCAGGCACCCATCCTCTACATCTTCGTTTTACCAAATAATAGAAGCCCTTCATCAAAATTGGAATTAATAACCGGGGTTGGCGTTTTTTTAAAGGTTATTTTTGATCCAACAGATTCTGTTGGATCAAAAATTTTCTATTATTAGCTTCCTTATTTAGAACTACTCATTCATATATGCCATTTAAAACGCCAAAACCCGAATAACTGGAGCTCCCTTGCTCCCCCTTGATTTCTCCCGCCCCGGGGTCTATGGTAGACACAGGTGCCCCGAATTAGGAGAAAAACGTGTCCGACAAAAAAACCCGCTGCCCCTGGTGTGAAGGATCGGCCCTCATGGAGGCCTACCACGATACCGAATGGGGGACTCCCCTCCACGATGAACGGCTTCATTTTGAGTTTCTCTGCCTCGAGGCTATGCAGGCGGGGCTGT
Organism: uncultured Spirochaetaceae bacterium; assembly: GCA_964472775.1. GTDB lineage: Bacteria > Spirochaetota > Spirochaetia > UBA9216 > UBA9216 > CAYYNJ01. The sequence continues at coordinate 18,023 of CAYYNJ010000010.1, read as the reverse complement.
CCTGGATGGTGGTTCTACAAAAACGGGAGGCCTTCCGCAAAGCCTTCGCCGGGTTTGACCCTGAGCAGGTGGCCCTTTTCGGCCCCGGAGAGGTGGAGTCCCTTCTTGAAGACCCCGGCATCATCCGCAACCGCCGAAAAATCGAAGCCCTCATCTCCAACGCCCGATGTTTTCTGGAAGTGCAGAAGCAGTTCGGCTCCTTCGATGCCTACATCTGGGGTTTCACCGGCGGTAAACCGGTGAAAAACCGCTGGGAAGCCCCGGCCCAGGTGCCGGTGACCACCGACCTGTCCGACACGGTGGCCCGGGATCTTAAGGAAAGGGGTTTCAAATTTCTGGGGTCCACCACCGTCTACGCCCATCTACAGGCCATCGGGGTGGTGAACGATCATCTGGTTTCGTGTTTCCGGTACCGGGAGGTGGGCTGACATGAAACTGGGGGTGCTGGCCTTCCGGAACCTGGGACGCAACCGCCGCCGGACCATCCTTTCCCTTTCCACCATCGTGGTGGCCTGCGTCACCGGCCTCTTCATGCTTTCCCTCATCACCGGAATGAAGGCGGACATGAAGAAGAATATTCTCGGTTACTACACCGGTTCGGTGAGGATCCGCCACGGCGAGTACGACGCCTACGACTACCTGAATCCTCTCCATCTCTACGTGGAGGATGCCAAAACCCTGCAGGCGAGGCTGGGGGGGATCGAGGGCGTCACCGGATCGGTGGGCCGGATATCCACGGGGGGAAAGATCTACCTGACCTCCGGGGAGGAAGATGAAGCCCCCGCCCATCTCAACGGGTTCGCCCTGGGGATGGACTTTCCCGCCGAAGAGGCGGTGATTGGCCCGGAGGGGCTGCTGATTGAGGGGACTCTCCCTCAGATGGGAAGCCGGGAAGCCGCCGTAGGGACGGGGCTGGCGGCCAAGGCGGGGCTGAAACCGGGGGACCAGTTCACCTTCATGACCCTCACCGCCGGCCGGGCCGCCAACGCCATGACCTTCACCGTCACCGGTCTCCTCCATTTTCCCATGGGGGCCATGGGAAAGACCCATTTTCTCATCCCCCTGGACACCATGCAGTACTTCCTGCGGATGCCCGGGGGTGTGCAGGAAATCCTGGTGATGACCGAGGATCCGGAAAACGCCCTGGTGCAGGAACAGGCCCTGGAATCCCTGCTGTCTTTCCGGGAAGAGTACAACTACCTCTCCCTGACCTACTGGAAGCGGTACGGCCAGTTCTACCCCATGATGGGGGTGGCTTCCCTGACCTACAACGTGATGGTTCTCTTTTTCCTGATTCTGGGAGCCACCCTGATCATCAACACCACCATGATGGTGATCTACGAGCGGTACCGGGAAATTGGAATTTTGGGGGCCCTGGGGATGAAACCGAAGGAGCTGGTGCGGCTCTTTTTCCTGGAGGGGCTCTGGGCGGGGCTCATCAGCGCCGGTGCCGGTCTTGTCCTGGGGAGTCTGCTGGTCCTGGTTATGGAAAAGACGGGGATCAATTTCGGCGCCGCCTACGACAACATGAATATGGAAGTTTCGTCGGTGATCTATCCCCAATTGACCCTGGTCAATGTTCTGCTCATGGGAGTTTACACCGTGGGCATCACCGCCCTGGTGACCCTCATCCCCGCCCGGAGGGCGGCGGTCATCGAGCCGGACCAGGCCATCCGGAGTACCTGACCGGAATCCCCTGTCCCGGGGCGGGCAAGCTGCCCGGTCTGCTGGCCCGGTGCCGGTTGTTTTGTTTTAGGAGGAACCCATGCGTCCCGATACGAGGCTGATCCTGTCTCTGGCCTTCAAAAACCTCATGCGCTACCGCCGCCGGACCTTTATCACCGGCAGCGTCATCGCCCTGGGGCTCATGTTCTACATCCTCATGGATTCCCTGCTGCTGGGCTGGTTCTCCGGTACCGAACGGCAGTACATCGATTATCAGGTGGCCTCGGGACGGATCGTCCGGGACCAGTGGTGGGCCGACCGGGAACGGCTTCCCCTGGAGTATTCGATCGCAGACACCGCCGCCGTCACCGCCCTTTTGGAAGACCGGCGGATCACCTACACCCCCCGGACCGATTTTACGGCGGATCTGATTTTTTACCGGGACCCCTATCCCGAAGACGGCTCCTACCAGGTGGCCGTTACCGCCCTGGACCCCGTCACGGACCGCCGGGTCTTCCAACTCACCGAATCCATGGAAAACCCGGACAGCCGGGGAGCCTTCCTTCAGCCGGGGGATCCGGGGATCCTGGTGGGCAATGTCCTGGCGGAGAAGCTGCATATGCAGGTGGGGTACCCGGTGGGACTGGAGTTCACCACCCGGGAAGGGTACCGGCAGGTGCTGGATACCAAGGTGACGGGGATCATCAAGTCGGGGTCTCACATGGTGAACCTGTCGGGGGTGTTTATCAGCCTGGACACGGCGGACCAGTACCTGGCCATGGAAGGGGCGGTGACGGGATACTCGATCCTCCTGCCCCCGGGGGGGAAGTCCCGGCTCCGGGAGCTGGAGGCAAGCCTTCCGGAGGGGTACAGGCTTCTAGGGTATGAAGAAATTGCTTCGGAGTTTATCGCCATGCAGGAGATGGAAAGCGGCGGCATGGGGGTGTTTCTCTTCATTATCTTCATCATCGCCTCGGTGGGGGTTTCGAATACCATGATGATGGCGGTCTTCGAGAGGCGCCGGGAAATCGGCATGATGAGGGCCCAGGGGCTTTCGGACCGGAAAATCCGGGTGATGTTCTACCTGGAGGCCGCCGGCATCGGGGTGGTGGGCGCCCTCCTGGGGCTCCTGTTGGGAGCCCTTTTGAACATTCCCCTGGTGAACCTGGGGCTCAACTACGGCGCCATGCTTAAAGTCGACGGCGATGTGGTGGATTTCGGCGGCCTGGTGATCGATTCCCGCATGAAGGGGGTCTGGTCCCTGAAGTCCTTTGTCTATGGAGCGGTCTTTGCCGTGGTGGTCAGTTCCTTGGCCTCCTTCTTCCCGGTACGGCGGATGATGAAGGAGGAGGTTCACGAGAACCTGCGCCGGGGGATGGGTTGACCGGCCCTTTACAACCCGGGCCGTTGTGTTAAGATGAGAGAAGGCGGTGTGACGGCGGACTGACCGCAGCAACATCGAACACCTGTACCGTTTTTCAGCGCCTTAAGGGGGTAATCCCCCGTCTAAGGAGCAAAATCATGAAAAAGACAACCTATGGAATTCTCATTGCGCTGGCCGGGCTTGCCTTGTCGGCCCCCCTCTTGGCCCAGGACGGCGCCTTCGAGGAAGAGGGCTGGAAGAAGCGGGTGGCTTCTCCCACCTACGGGGCGGTGTTCGGGCTTCTGGAAATATCCGACGATGACGATAACAGCTTAAAAAGCCTCACCATCCCCGGTGTTGAACTGAGAATCTTCAACGGGACCAACGTGGCTAAGCGAGGCGGTTTCTTCGTAGGTTATGAGGTGGGAACCATCATCTTCCTCCTCTCCGATTCCGACCCCTTTCCCGCCCAGTCCGGTGCAGGCGAGGTCTCGGTTAATATCTCCGAGTTCTTTGTGGGGAGCGTGTTTCTCCTGTCAAAATACGGCTATCGTGCCGACCTGGGCGTAAAGGCGGCGGGCCTCAGCCTGGGAGCCGAATTAGGGATGGGAGTACAGATGAGTATGGGGGGAGCCGATTTTTCCTGGAATGACGGCGAAGGGGATGCCTGGGTGGAGGTTACTTTTCCCTTCTCTCTCGTTCTGGATGCGGCGGCGGAAGCGGCCTTCCGGCTGGGACAGAACTTCCGGCTCTTTGTCCGGGCGGGAGCCATGGTGATGCCTCAGATAATCGAATTTGACGGAGGCGATCTTGGCGGCCTGGGGAACGTAAAAGGAACTGTTATTCCCGTGCTGCCCAACTTGAGGGCCGGCTTTTCCCTGAACTATTAAACGGTGTTTCTCACCGTGGATAAAAAATTCGGGTAAATACAGGGTAATTTTGATTTTACTCACCTAAAACTGGTATTGACTGCTTTTAGGCGAGTAGGGTTTTACAGAACAAGGAAATGGCGCAATTTTTTATCCACGGTTGTGGACACTAAAGAACTATTAAGAAGATCAGCCCCCCAGGCGGAGGCGGCTCTCCCGGCGGGGATGGATGGCCCCGGGGCTCTGCACCCGGGGCCGTTCCGGCGGGGTCTTTAAAACCCCAGATCCTCTCCTACTAAGATTACTTTGATACGGCCTTCGGGCCGGGACCGCCGGGTAAAGACGGTGTGGCTGCAGATGCAGTCCTCCACCAGGCAGTCGGCGCAGGTTCCCGTTTTGGCGCAGGGGGTGTTGCGGTTCAGCCGCAGGGCGTTCACCGGGGCGGCGGTGTTCTTCACCCGCTCCAAAGCCGCCGCCTGATCCGGTGTTATCTTGTTAACCCCCGCCACCACCAGCACATTCTCGGGGCCGTAGATCAGGGCGGCCGCCCGGTTCCCCGTACCGTCCCGGTTCACCAGAACACCGTCCAGGCTGAGGGCGTTGGTGCTGGTCAAATACCAGTCGCAGGAGAAGGCCTGGCGGTAGATTTTTTTCACTTCTTCGGGGCCTTTGGCGGTGCTGCGGTCCAGCAGATGATAATCTCCCGAACGGAGAACCTCCATGAGACCCGCTTCCTCCAGGGACATGGCGCCGCCCCAGGAAACCGAAGCCCCCGGGGGAATTAATTGTTTCACCAGCTCCCGGGCCTGGGCTGAGTCGGGCACATACCAGGCTGTAAACCCCCGCTTTTCCAGGTTTTTGATGGCCCGGGCGGCGAGAATTTCCTGATGTTGTTTTTTCGATGTCATCGGTTCCTCCTGTTTTCCGGATTTCCCAGGACGGCCGTATTGTCAAGGGTTTAAGGGTAGCCGGATCATCAAGCCCCCCGCCGCATACCCGGGGTGGTAAGAACCCTCACAGCCTTTCTTTCACCAGGTTGACACACCCCCGAGGTTGCCGGTATTTTGAACTTCACATGACGCAACTCCAAGAAGAAATCAACAAACGGCTTACCTTTGCCATCATATCCCACCCCGACGCGGGAAAGACTACGATAACGGAAAAGCTGCTGCTTTTCAGCGGCGCCATCCATATCGCCGGGGCGGTGAAGGCCAAGAAAAACAGCCGCCAGACCACCTCGGACTTCATGAAAATGGAAGCCGAACGGGGTATTTCCATCAGCACCTCGGTTATGGGGTTTGATTACGGCGGCCGCCGGATCAACCTCCTCGATACTCCGGGGCATGCGGACTTCTCCGAAGATACCTACCGGAGCCTTTCCGCCGTGGACAGCGCCCTGATTCTGATCGACTCGGTCAAGGGTGTGGAGGAACGGACCCGGCGGCTCTGCGAGGTATCCCGGATGCGCAACACCCCCATCGCCACCTTCATCAACAAATTGGACCGGGAGGGGCGCGACCCCTTCGCCCTGATCGATGAAATCGAAAAGGAGCTGGCCATCCATATCTGTCCCATGACCTGGCCTGTGGGGCAGGGGAGTGAGTTCAAGGGAGTGTACAGTCTCTCCGACGGGAAGCTGCACCTCTTCAGCCCCGGGGAGGACCATCGGACCGCCGATGCTGTCCAGATTTCCGGCCTGGAGGACCCTCTGCTCGACGCCAAGGTAGGTTCACGCCTGGCGGCCAAGCTGCGGGAGGACATAGAGCTGCTCAGCGCCATCTATCCCCCCTTTAAAAAGGAAGAGTATCTTTCCGGCTGGATGACCCCGGTGTTTTTCGGTTCCGCCATCAACAACTTCGGAGTCCGGGAACTCCTGGATGCCATGGTGACCCTGGCGCCTCCTCCCACTCCTAAAGCAGCGCTGGAACGGGAAGTCTCGCCCCTGGAAGAAAAGTTTACCGGCTTCGTCTTTAAAATACACGCCAACCTGAACCCCAAGCACCGGGACCGCATCGCCTTTTTGCGTATTTGTTCGGGGAAATTTGAGCGCAACAAACTCTATTGCCATTCCCGTACGGGAAAGTCGTTCCGCAGCGCCAATCCCACCGCCTTCATGGCCCAGAGCCGGGACATCATCGACACCGCCTACGCCGGAGACATCATCGGCCTCCACGATACGGGAACCTTCACCATCGGCGATACCATCACCGAGGGGGAGATGCTCAACTACAAGGGGATTCCCAGCTTTGCCCCGCAGATCTTTAAGGTCATTCGGAACAAAGACCCCCTGAAGGAAAAGCAGTTTACCAAGGGGCTGAACCAGCTGGCCGAGGAAGGGGTGGTGCAAATCCTTTCGAAACTGACCAATAAAAACGTCCGGGTCATCGGTGTGGTGGGGCAGCTCCAGATAGAGGTGCTTCAATCAAGGCTTGAGTTTGAGTACGGCGCTTCCTGCGCTTACGAGCCCATCGAATACACCATCGCCCGGTGGATCACCTCCACCGATGAGAAACAGCTGAAGAAGTTCATCAACGAAAACGCCGGGAAGATGCTGTTGGATATCCACGGCAACCACATCCTGATGTTTAACTCTCAATGGGCCCTGGACCGGACGGTCCGTGAAAATCCCGCCATCAAATTCCACGTCTCTTCCGAGTATATCTCCGGTCATTAGATTGGCAAAATGGGGGGGGAGCTGTCGGGGAGGTTCGCCGGACAGACCCCTAAGAGCAGGAGGTTCCTTCGATGATCCGGTGGGGAAAGACCCGGGAGAGTTCTTCCAGGGGCGTATCTTCCGGCGGACCGGCCTCCACCAGGGAGAGCAGAAGTTCCACCGTGTGTTCCGCCATCTCATCGATAGGCTGATAAATGGTGGTCAGGGTGGGATTCACGTAGCGGCTCAACTCGATACCGTCGTGCCCCATGATGGCCATATCCCGGCCGGGAGTCAGCCCCCGGTCCGATAAGGCCCGATACCCTCCCAAGGCCATCTCATCGCTGACGTAAAAAATCGCCGTCATATCCGGATTCTGATCCAGGAGGAGTCCGGTTACTTCTTTTCCCGACTCCAGGGAGAATCCGCCGGGGTGGATGAGCCGGCGGTCCGCCTCGATTCCGTGGGCCCCCAAGGCACTGTGGTAGCCGCGGACCTGAAAATCCGCCGAATTATACCGTTCGGCGCAGATCATCCCGATTTTCCGGTGTCCCTTTCTTATAAGATATTCCACCGCATCCCGGGCGGCCTGTTCCGCATCGGTATGAACCGCCGGCCATTTTAAACCGGGAATGTGGATGGCACACTGGACCACGGGGATCCGGCTTTTCTCCAGGTGGTCCCGGGTTTTGACAGAATGGGATTCATGGCAGCGGACGATGCCGTCCACCTCTTTCTGCCGCAGCAGGTTGAGATAGGAGATCTCCGAAACATCGTTGTCTTTAATATTACAGACCAGAAGCTTGTATCCCCGCTCTTCCAGAAAACTTTCCAAAAGATAGAACAGTTTCTGATGAAAAAAACCCGACATCCGGGGCAGGATCAGGCCGATCAGATTGGTTTTCTGCAGCACCATGCTGCGGGCGGAGTGATTGGGAACATAGTCTTCCTGCTCGATGACGGCCCTGACCCGCCTTTCCAGATCCGGGCTGACCGGTTTAGTCCCGTTGAGAACCCGGGAGACCGTAGAAATGGATACGCCGGCAAGTTTGGCAATTTTTTTGATTCCCATCGCCCCGATTCTACCTGATTTACCAAGAATGAATCAATCTTTCTTCCGTGAAAAAGGATTTCTTTACCGGTTCTACCGGTACCGGCGGGGATTTGCCCGGGGAAGAAGGCCCTGTCGGAGCGCCTGGGAGGGGAGAAGGGGCAGCCGAGGGAGGAAAAAATCAAAGTTCTTGACGGGAAAACCTTTTCCTGCTATCATTTTTTTATCAGTTATCCAAAAAGGAGAGAAAGATGAGAAGAACAATGCTTATTTTGGCCGCCGCTGCGCTGCTTCCTTTCATGATCCTGGCCGGGGGTGGTCAGGAAGTGGAAGCCGCAGACGGTGTTACCCTTGTCCTGTGGGATCAGTACTACCGGGGTGCAGAAAATGATGTGATGAACTCCCTTGTTTCCGAGTTTGAATCGGCTAATCCGGGAATCACGGTGGCTCGGGAAGCCAAAACCCTGGATGATTTGAAGATGGTTCTTCAGATGGCGGTTCAGTCCGGTGAAGGCCCCGATGTGATGCAGCTGAACCAGGGTGAAGCGGACATGGGCGCCTTTGTGAAGGCCGGCCTTATTGCCGACTTGACCGAAGAGGCCCTGGCTTTGGGATGGGAGGACAGTTTTTCTAAGGCTAACCTCCGCTCCATGGGATACAAGGGAAAATACTACGGCGTGTCCATCACCGGCGAAGTGGTGGGATTCTTCTACAACAAGGCGCTGTTTGCCGAACTAGGCCTTTCGGTACCTAAGACCTTTGAAGAGCTGGAAGGCATGCTTTCCACCATTAAGGCCGCAGGCTATACTCCCATCAACTTCGGAAACCTTGACGGCTGGACCGGTATTCATGAGTGGTCCGCCCTTCAGCATATCCTGACCACCAGGGATGAACTGGATAATATGATGAGCGGGAAACCCGGAAATTTCTGGAATGCCGCCGCCAACCGGAAGGCTGCCGAAACGCTCTCCGACTGGGTTGAGAAGGGCTATTTCACCAAAGATTTTTCCGCCATTGGTTATGACGACTCCGCCACGGTGTTCTACCAGGGCGATTCGGTTCTGATGCTCACGGGGAACTGGCTTCAGGGAGAATTCGACGCCAACGCTCCTTTCGAGACAGGTTTTTTTCTGATGCCCGCCCCGGCGGGTAAGAGCCAGAACCTCAAGGCCATCGGCGGCCCGGGAATCCCCTTCGTGGTGAACAAAAACTCGCAGAACCAGGAAGCGGCCGTCAAGTTCCTCGACTTTCTGGCCAAAAAAGAAACCGCCGTTAAACTGGCGGAGAACGGAATGCTTCCCGCTCTTCCCATCGAAGAAAGCGCCGTTTCAGGGACCTCGCCCCTGTTTGG